>JBIKTU010000205.1:0-4560 GCA_044347965.1 Caulobacter sp. | reverse complement strand
TGGCCTCCATGACGTCGAGATCGAAGTCGCCGACCGCCACGAACGTCGCCCGCTCCGGACGGTAGTAGGCGTTGTAGAAGGCGGCGATTTCGGAGCGTGGCGCGGTCTTGAGCACCTCCACCGTGCCTATGGGAAGCCGGTCCGGCGGGCGCTGGCCTTGCAGGATGAAGCGCAGCCTGGCCTTGAAGACCCGCCAGCCCGGGCTGTCGCGGTTGCGCTCTTCCGAGAGCACCACGCCGCGCTCGCGGTCCACGGCCGCCGCGTCTATGAGCAGTTCACTAGCCGTTTCACGAAGCACCTTCAGCGACAGGTCGACGGTCGCATCATCCGTTTGCGGCAGGTCCAGCTTGTAGATCGTCTCCTCGAAGTCGGTGGAGGCGTTGGTGTCGGCGCCGAAGGCCAGACCCTGGCGCTCCAGCATCTTGACCATCTCGCCTTCCGGAATGCCCTTCGATCCGTTGAAGGCCATATGCTCGAGGAAGTGGGCGAGCCCCAGTTGCGTGTCGGACTCCATGAGCGAACCGGCGTCGAAACGCAGGCGGAAGGACGCCTGTCCCGGGGGCGTGGCGTTCTTTACCAACGCGTAACGCATGCCATTCGGCAAGACGCCGAAGCGCACGCCAGGATCAGCCTCGATATCCGAGGTCGCCTGCGGCCAGGTTCCGACGGCCGGCAGCCCGGCCGCGGGGGGGCGCTGTTCAGTCAGCTTGGCCTTGTCGGCCTTGAACGAGGGCAGGCGAGGCAGATCAGGGAGGCGATCCTTGAAACCCGCGCAGGCAGCGAGGGACAGGACCATCACGGCGGCGAGTGCCGGCCGGGTGAAACGGATCATTTGGTGATGGGTCTCGGAAACTCTGGAAGAGCGATGAGTGTCACATTCGCCGGGGCCCGCGGCGAAGGCAAGGCCGCTTCGAGGCGGGCGGGAGACGGTGTGAACCGCCCCTGCCGGGCGCATTGTCGCCGGCATGACTCGCTGATAGCCTTGAGTTCCGGGGTGAAACGGTCCCCCGGACAGGCCGTTGGCCCAAGCACCGTCTGAGTTTCCATGTTTGGAGGCGCGGATGGATTCGATGTCGACTCCCTTGTTGGCCAAGCCCTCGCTGCGGGACCTGTTCCTTGTGTCGCTCCGGATCGGGTGCCTGGGCTTTGGCGGCCCGGCCGGCCAGATCGCGCTGATGCACCGGGTCTTTGTCGATGAGAAGCGCTGGATTGGCGAGGCGCAGTACCTGCACGCCTTGAGCTTCTGCACGCTGCTGCCGGGGCCCGAGGCGCAGCAGCTGGCGACCTATGTCGGCTGGACGCTGCGCGGGGTCGTCGGCGGACTTGTCACGGGGTTGCTGTTCGTCCTTCCCGGCGCGGCGATCATCCTGGCGCTGTCCTGGCTGTATGCGACGCATGGCGAGGCTCCGCTGGTCGCTGCGGCCCTGACGGGGGTCAAGGCCGCTGTGCTCGCCCTGGTTTTCGAGGCGCTGACGCGGGTCGGAAAGAGGGCTCTGAAGGGCCGCGCCGATCTGGTTGTCGCCGTGGCCGCCTTTGTCGCCCTGGCCGTGTTCGGAGCGCCGTTCCCGGTTGTCATCCTGGCAGCAGCGGCCTTTGGTCTGATGCGGCGGCCCGGGCTCCAGGATCTGGACCCCGGACCGGTCGCCGCCTCGCCCCGAAAACGGGATCTGGCCATCACTGTGGCGGTCTGGTCGACGCTGTGGCTGGCCCCCCTGGCAGCCTCGGCCGTCCTGCTGGGCCGGGAACACTGGCTGACGCAGCTTGGCGGTGTCTTCGCTACCCTCGCCGTGACCAGCTTCGGCGGCGCCTACGCGCTGCTGGCCTGGCTGCAACAGCAGGCCGTCGAGACCCACGGCTGGCTCGAGGCCCGGCAGATGGTCGACGGGCTGGGACTGGCTGAAACGACGCCGGGGCCGTTGGTGCTCGTCAACCAGTTCGTCGGCTTCATGGCCGGTTGGGGGCAGGGTGGCCGTCCCGCCTGGGCGCTGGCCGGCGCCGGCATGGCGCTGTGGCAGACGTTCGCGCCGAGTTTCCTCTTCATCTTCGCCGGTGCGCCCTATGCGGAAAGGCTGCGTCGCAGCCGGGCCGCGCGGGGCGTGCTGGGAGCTGTCATGGCGGCGGTCCTGGGCGTGATCGCCAGTCTGGCGTTGTGGTTTGCGATTCATGTGCTGTTCGCCCGGGTCGACACCCTGACGACGCCGTGGGGATCCCGGCTGACCCTGCCGGACGCTATGTCGGTCGACCCGCTGACGGCTTTGCTGTCCGTCGCGGCGGGTCTGGCCCTGATGCGCTTAAAGGCCAACGTCGTGCTGGTGATCCTCGCCTGCGCGGCGATGGGCCTTTTGCGAGGTCTGCTGGCCTAGTTGCCCGGCCGGGTGACGTAGAAGCTGGCGTTGTTGCCGATCGCGGTCGAGGTGCTGTTGATCAGGCGGCCCGCGCCGTTGACCGTCGTCGTCGAGGTCGCCCCGACGTCGGCGCTGTTGGTCTGCGCGTTGCCGATGCTCATGGATCCCGAGCAGTTCGAGCAGCTGTAGGCGGTGGCGTCGTTGCCTACGGCCGTGGCGCGGCTGTAGCTGTCATAGCCTTCCTGGCCGGTGAAACCGGCGATCGCCTCGACGCCGCCGCCGGTGTTGAGCTGGACATTGTCGAGCGCGACCGCCTCACCGGTATTGCCGGCCAGGGTCGAGTTGCCCACCGCAAAGGCGGTCGCTGACCCGGCGCCGAACTGCCAGGCGCTGCCCTCGGCCTGGGCGCGCACATAGGCTTCATTGTACTGGTTCGTGGCGACGTCGAGCAGAGGCCCTTCATTCACTGCGCCGACGATGTTTCCGCCGGCCGTGGCGCTGGTGCTGGCGGTCTGGGCATTGCCATAGGCCGTGAACTGGCTGGCCTGCACCAGGTCGCCGGCGTTGCTCTGGCTCACCGCGATCCGGGCGGCCGAAGTGTCCGTACCCACCAGGCCGACATTGTTGCCCGCGGCCACGCCCGACACGTCGGCTGTTCCCGACACATACTGCACCACCGCGCCGCCATCGGCGAGCACGGCGGCGGCGCTGGTCTGGTTGACCCGCACGCCCGCGGCGCCGTTCGTCAGCCCCAGGGACGCCGTGTTGGACATCGCCGTGGTGGCGACTCCCAGATCACCCGCCGAGGCCGTCTCGGCCTCCACGTATCCCTGGGCCGTAACCTCGGGCGAGAAGGTGGCGATCTGCGAGAGCACGCCGGTCATCGTCGCCTGGGTGATCGAGGCGTCGGCGCTGTTGCCGGTGGCGCTGGTGTTGATCTGCGAGGCTTCGCCAAGCCCGACCGACACGTTGGCGGTGGTCACCGCCTGCGCCGAGGCCGCCATGGTCTGGTTCGAGGTGATGGCCATGTCGACGCCGTCTGCGCCGGCCAGAACGCCGTTGCCGGTCGCAACCGTCTCGGCGCCGACGCCTTCCTCGACCTCGACCACGTTCAATGTCTGGGTCGAGAAGATATCACCCAGCTGGATCTGGTTGTTGAGGACCGTACTGTCCTGGGCGTGGCTAGTACCGGCCGCGCAGGCCACCAGCAGCGGGAGCACGGCGATCGCTCCAGCGAGACGGTTCTTCGCGGGTCGAGGCATTGTTGGTCCCCAGGTTGTTGTAGGCGGGCGTGAAGCCGCCGGTGACGCCGAACGTGCCGCCGCCGAGGGGGTCGCTTGTCAGACAGGATTGCGGGCCGGGCATGCCGTAGAGGTTGGCCGACATTTCCACGACCGCCCGCTCGACCAGCGCGCGGACGCCCAGTTGCAGCGGCTCCAGCGCGCCGGAGCCGGCCGAGATGTCAAAGACATTGCCGTTCAGGAAATCGAAGAGGCCGACGCCGACCTCGCGGCCCACGATCTGCTTCTGATAGGAAATGACATCGACCACCTCGAGCGTGCGGCTGTTCACGAGCCGCAGATCCATGGCGATGTTCATCACGAACACGCGGTTGCGGAACGTGCCCTTCAGCCCGTCCGAGTCGGTGTCTCCGCCGGCGGCGTCCATGCCGGTCGAGCGGATGTTGTAGTTCAGCTCGGTGATGCCGCCGACCACATGGAAGTCCGATCCCGGCATCTGGCCGGAGTAGATCTTGCGCGGCTCCGAGGGACCTTCGGCGCTCGGCGTCGGCCCATCCCCGATCAGCTTGTTGTTCGTGTACTTGAGTTCCAGTTCGGTCACCGAGGTGTCAAACCGCTCGACCATGGGCATGCCGGCCTTGGCGAAGGCGCTCATGGCCATCAGCGAGGCGCCCTGGGTCAACTTGCGACCGGAGCCGTCGGCCTCTTCCTTGCCGGTGTAGTCGCCAATACGGCCGATCGCGATCCGCGGCGCACGCAGGTTGTACTGACGCGCGTACTGGCCGATGCAGACAAGCGCCAGGGAGTAGGGCGTGGGGTTTGCCGTCACCGGCGCGGTGCCGATCGGCCGGGCATAGAGGCCACTCGGTCCGGCAACCGGGGTCGCGCAGGCCGAAAGGGCAAGGGCGCAGGCGGAAAGGGCGGCGCCGGCCCGGGTTCCGGACAGGATGGTCATCAGTTGTCCCCGACGCCGC
>JBIKTU010000203.1:0-4568 GCA_044347965.1 Caulobacter sp. | reverse complement strand
GAAGGCCGTGCCATCGAAGGCCCTGATCTTGTACGGCACATCCATGCGCGGCGGCTTCGTATGCTGCTCGATGTCGACGATCAGGGTGTGGACCTGGCCGTCGACGACGCTGTCGACAGTCGTGGGCGTGCGGTGGACCAGGGATTGCGGGCCCAGGAAGAGCATGTCCCGCACGAGCGGCCCGGCCAGCTTCTGCACCAGCGGCTCGTTCTTCGGCCCGACGCCCTTGAGCGTCGAGACGGGGGAGAACAGCGGAAACAGAATCTCGGGCCTCATGGCGGGAACATAGCGTGATCTGGTCTCATTGCGTCCCTCGACACGCCGCTTCGCGGCGGCTCAGGATGACGTGGTCAGAAGGCTGCCCACTCACGTCAAGCTGAGCGGCGCCGAAGGCGCGTGTCGAAGCAGGCAGGGCGACGAAGCGGAACACCCGCGCCGCCCGACCGTTGATCTCCGTCAAGTCCGTCGATCGCGCGACGGTGCACTATGCCCGTGACGCAGGTCGCAGGAGGGAAGCCCCATGTACAAGCACATCCTCGTTTCCACCGACGGCTCCGAGCTGGCCCGCAAGGGCGTTGACCAGGCTCTTGCCCTGGCCAAGAGCCTCGGCGCCAAGGTCACCCTCGTCACCGTGACAGAGCGGCTGCCGGTCTATGCCGGGTTCGACGGCGGTCTGACCGCCATGGCCTATGATGACTACACCGCCAGCCAGCGGGGGGCGGCCGAACAGGTGCTCGCCACGGCCAGGGAGGCGGCGGCCGGCAGCAGCGTAACGGTCGAGACGGTCCTGGTCGAGAACGCGCTGCCCGCCGAGGCGATCATCACCACCGCCAGGGCGCGCGGCTGCGACCTGATCGTCATGGCTTCCCACGGTCGTCGCGGCATCGGCCGCCTGGTCCTCGGCAGCGTCACCGCCGAGGTCCTGACCCACAGCGACGTCCCGGTGCTGGTCGTGCGTTGATACGAGGCGGGTGGGGTAGAAACCGCCCCCTTAGCCGGCCCCTCCCGCGTCATGGCCCGACTTGTTCGGGCCACCCATGCGTGGTGACGTTGAGGTTAGCCGCCGACGGCCGACCACACCTTCGAGGGGTCGCGTTCATGGGTGGCCCGAACTAGTCGGGCCATGACGGAGTTGAGGTTGGTCCCTTGTCCGGACCTCCCGCCTCTCCAATCACTGCGACGCCCCGGGGCACTCCCGCGCCACCAGCGGCTTGAGCTCCGGCGTGTCCCAGGCCGTGCGGGTCAGCACGGCGCAGCGGCGGGCCGGGGTCTTCAGGCGCGGGTCGGCGAGAAGCTCGGTGGAGATCCGGTCGCGAGTCTCCAGGTCATTGCTCATCCTCGCGCCGCCGCCGGCCGGGCTGTCGAGAAGCATGATCCGCTCGGCGCCCGAGGCGTTGGACCAGGCCTTCCACTCCGGCAGGTCGCCCTTGACGCCACGCCCGGGGGCGCCGGTGGCGGCGAAGTTGACCCAGTAGCTCATCATCGCGTCGGAGAGGGCGATGCGGCCCGGCGCGTTGCCCTTGGTGAAGGCGAAGCGGTCGAAGGCGCCCAGCAGCTTGAAGTGGCCAAACACGAACGGGATCTCGAGGCTGTGGCCCGCGCCCAGCAGCTTGCCGAGGTCGGTGAACAGCACCCGGCCTTCCTCGTCCCAGTCGAAGCGATAGGCCCAGACGGCCGGCTGGCCGCCGGCCACCATCCGCGCCGCCGGCCCGTCCACGGCGTTGGCGCGCCACATCCGGCTCGGATAGTCGGAGGCCGCGTCGTAGTAGGCCTGGTCCCGGGCCATAGGCAGGACCCCGAACAGGCGCCAGACGAACTCCGGGTTCAGGGCGTGGAACAGTTTCACCTCGTCGCGGTTGGCGCCGGTCATCACCGGAACCGCGTTCCAGGCCGCCGGGCTGTCGAGCCCCGAACTGAGGCCCGCCTCAGGCAGGGTCACGCCGTCGGCGATGACCCGCAGCGGGTCGATCTGACCGTCCGGGGTCTTGTAGGCGCCGAACAGGGCGCTGAGCGGAGCCGCGCGCAGGGCAGGGCCCTGCACCGCGCCGCCCGGGCCCAGGATGCGCCGGGCGACCGCCGTGGCCGAGGCCGGGCCGCTGTCGGTCACACCTTCGGCCTCCGCCGCCGGTACGGACCGGAACGAGCCGGACTGGATGATGGCGCGGTGGAACAGGCCCTTGGCCCGGGGGCTGGCGAGCAGGGCCGCGACGTTGTGACCGCCGGCGCTCTCGCCGAAGATGGTCACCCGGCTGGCGTCGCCGCCGAAGGCGCCGATGTCCGAGGCGATCCATTCCAGGGCGCGGATATGGTCCAGCGTGCCGAAGTTGGCCGAGGCGTCGTCAGGCAGGGTCCCGCCCTGGCGCAGGGCGTCGAGCGACATCCAGCCCAGCGCGCCCAGGCGGTACTGCACCACCACCACGACGACCTTGAAGCGGGCGGCCAGCGCCGAGCCGTCATACTGCTCGGCCCGGCCCCAGGTGTTGGACCCGCCGTGGATCCACATCATCACCGGCAGCCTGGCGCCGGCGGCCTGCTGCGCCGTCATCGGCGGGGCGTAGACGTCGAGGTAGAGGCAGTCCTCCTGCCCGACGATCTCGCCCCAGCGCGCCTTCTCCACGCCGTCGAGGGCGCTGAGCTGCTGCGGACACCAGGGCGCGGCGGTCACCGCGGTGCGCTGGCCGGTCCAGGCGGCCGGCGGTCGGGGCGCGCGCCAACGCAGGTCGCCGACCGGCGGCGCGGCGAAGGGGATGGCGCGCCAGGCATGGGCCCCGGTCGTGGTGTCGACATAGCCGATGACCCCGCCGCCCGAGACCGTCCGGCTCGTCGCCGTGTCCGGCGTGGCCGCGACGGCCGGCTGGGCCAGGGCGCAGGCGACAAGCGCCAGCGCGGCCAGCATCGACAATGTGCGTTTCATGGAATCCCCCACGTTCCTTTGACCACAAGGTAGCGCTTATGACGCCGGCGCCCAGTGTCTGCTGACGGCATCCCCAGGGCTTTGACAGACCGGCGGCCGGGTGGATGCCACTCCGCGTCATCGACACAGTGATGAAAGGCTGGACAATCGTTTAGCCGCGCTGAGCCGTTCTTGCCGCCGACTGGACGATCAATAACGAACCTGGGCCCTGAACCCCGCAAACAGGGCGTCCTGCCGGTTTGCCTCGCCAGGCGCGATGTACACCAGGTTTGCCGTCAGGCTCATGTTGTCGACGATCGCCAGTCTGTAGAAAGCTTCCGCCCCCATCTCGTCGCGCAGGTTCGTCACGCCAATCGCCTGCAGACCCTCCAGGAGCGAGTTGCTCAGATTGTAGCGGAAGTAGCCAATGCCCCACGCGTCATTCCGTCGGCTGGCCCACGGACTATCGCCGCCAAGACCAACGAACAGGCTGCTCTCCACGGTGTTTGGATTTCCGTCAGAGACAGCCAGCTGGCCGAAAACGCCCCATCCCCTGGTGGCGTCGCCCTCTTGCATAAACAGATACTGCTGAAAGGAATAGGCGAGGTACCAGTAGGGCGATTTCTCACCCACAACGCCTTCAGCGGCGGGAGGCAATGCGAGCTGCGGTATGGACTGAAGATCAAGCCCGGACTGTGTGCTGTAGACTGCGCGCACGCCCTGGAACCCTTTCAGTCCGCGAAAGCTCACAGGCCTTGTCGTCGAGAGGCTGATTGTCGCTCCGTCAGAGAACGGCTCCCGCAGAACCTCGGTGTCCTGCGCGTTTCTCGGATCGTAGACCATGAGCGTGGTGATCAGGCTGTCAGTCCTGTGAGTGGCCATGACACCGAGCAGATAGGGTGGGGTCACTCCACTGATTGGCGCGGCAAGCCCGACGTGGGAAAACGTGTTGATGCCGCCGCCGCCCATTAAGGGCGTTCGCGCAGCCGCATCGAGCATGTTGAATTTGCCGACGCTGACCGAGGTGTTCTCATTGATGAGCTGTGTGAGGACCACGGACGTTTCCGCATCCCGTCCCCCCAGCCTTGGGAATCCCAACGCCACGTTCACTGGCAGTAGCGAACCGTCGCCCTGATCGTTCACGTCACTGCCGTAGACCCACTCCTGATGGATCGTGACGGTCAGGCCTTGCCAAAGGCCAAGCCTGGCGCCCTGCAGGGACAGGACGGCGTCGACCTTCCCTCCCGTCTCCCAGGCGTTGTCGCCGTCGCCCTGCACGGCGCTCTGGGCGAACTGCGTCAACGACAATCCCAGGTCCAGTCCGGCTGAGCCCGCATCAGCAGCGACGACGGATTGGTCTTCAGCACGCGCTTGAAGGGGCGTAACCTGCAGAGCCAGTCCAAGGAACGCCGCCACCCAAATGGCCTGTTTATTCAAGTCAGTATTCCCGTTCTGCATATGCGAATATTGCGCCGTTCGCGTAATCGTTTTGTTCAGAAGCAAATTCTCTAATTGGCTCCGATTGGGGAGCCTTTGTCCTGTTTCGTTACCTGTGCGTCCGCTTCCGTTCGTCTATGGGCGTAAACACCGCCCAGCATTTTGATCACGGTGATCAGAATGTTCAGCCGGCGCTCGTGGAAGTTTCGGCGAAGTTGCGGGCTTTCCGCCAGTTCGA
>JBIKTU010000202.1:0-4574 GCA_044347965.1 Caulobacter sp. | reverse complement strand
TTCGCGTGCCAGGCCGGGTCGTGGCGGTCGCAGGCGTCCTTGAAAGCGGCGTGGAAGGCCACCGCGTCGGGGAAGTCCTGCTCGCGCTGGAAGCCCAGAAGCGGGGTCAGGTCGCCACCACCGCCGAACCAGCCCTTCGTCGTGCAGATGAAGCGGGTGTTCATGTGCACCGCCGGCACGCGCGGGCTGCGCATGTGGGCGATCAGGGAAACCCCTGTGGCGAAAAAGCGCGGGTCCTCGTCGGCGCCGGGCATGGTTTTGGCCATCTCTGGCGTGAAGGTCCCGTGGACGACCGAGGTATGGACCCCGACCTTCTCGAAGAAGCGGCCGTGCATCATGCCCATCACGCCGCCGCCGCCGGCCTCGCGGGTCCACGGTTTGCGCTCAAAACGACCCGGATCGCCCGGATACAGGTCCGCCGGCGCTTCATCTTCCAGAATCTCGAACGCGGCGTGGATCCGGTCGCGGAGGGATTCGAACCAGGCCTGGGCCCGGTTCTTGCGGTCTTGGAGGCGCTCGGAGTCGGTCATGGCAGGCGTTTTACAGCCTTGGCCGGCGACGTCCATCTGGGCCGCGTGAGCAGAAACCCTACATGCTCTGTTGAAAAAGGCCGTGACGCGCACTAATCGGTCACGCCAAGGGCTATCGACGGGGCTGCGACGATTCAGGCGAGGCGACTCGCCCGCGCCACGGCTCGCCGGAACCGAAACGATTTACAGGCCGCGACACTTCCTGGGCGCGGCGTTTCTGAAGGGTGATCTCAAGGTGGTCGATTCCGCCGCGAATGCAGCAAACCCGTCTGGCGGGGAGGATCCTACCCGCCGGGACTTCATTCACATCGCAGCCATATCCGCAGCCGCGGTCGGTGGCGCCGCTGTGGCCTGGCCGTTCATCGCCCAGATGAACCCGTCGGCCGACACGATGGCGCTGGCCACTGTCGAGTACGATCTGACGAAGATCGAGCCCGGCATGCAGGTCACGATCAACTGGCGCGGCAAGCCCCTGTTCATCCGTAACCGGACCCAGGCGCAGATCGACGCGGCGGTGAAGGACGACTCGGCCTCGATGCCGGATCCCCAGATCGACGCCGAGCGCCACAAGGACGGCAAGGCCCAGTGGCTGGTCCTGGTCGGGTCCTGCACCCATCTCGGCTGCGTGCCGACGGTCGGCGGCGGCGACTACGGCGGCTGGTTCTGCCCCTGCCACGGGTCGCACTACGACACCTCCGGACGTATCCGCAAAGGCCCGGCGCCCCTGAACCTGGCGGTGCCCGAGTACGCCTTCCTTTCCGACACCAAGGTCAAGATCGGCTGACGTAGATGAGCGGACATTCGACCTACCAACCCAAGAGCGCGTTCACCCGCTGGATGGACGCCCGTCTCCCCGTCGGCCGCCTGGTCTGGGACAGCTTCGTCGACTATCCGACGCCGCGGAACCTGAACTACTGGTGGACCTTCGGGGGTATCCTCAGCCTCTGCCTCGGCGTGCAGATCATCACCGGCGTCGTGCTGGCCATGCACTACACGCCCAGCGCCGCCGGTGCGTTCAACTCGGTTGAACACATCATGCGGAACGTCAACTACGGCTGGCTGATCCGCTACATGCACTCCAATGGCGCCTCGATGTTCTTCATCGCGGTGTACCTGCACATGTTCCGGGGCCTCTACTACGGCTCCTACAAGGCTCCGCGCGAAGTGCTGTGGATCCTGGGCTGCGTGATCTACCTGCTGATGATGGCCACGGCCTTCATGGGCTACGTCCTGCCCTGGGGCCAGATGAGCTTCCACGGCGCGGTCGTGATCACCAACCTGCTCGGCGCCTTCCCGATTGTCGGCGAGACCATCACCACCCTGCTGTGGGGCGGTTTCGCGGTCGACGAGCCGACGCTGAAGCGCTTCTTCTCGCTGCACTACCTGCTGCCGTTCGTGATCGCCGGTGTTGTCGTGCTGCACGTCTGGGCCCTGCACGTCGTCGGCCAGAACAATCCGACCGGCGTGGATCCCAAGTCCAAGGCCGACACGGTGCCCTTCACCCCGTACGCGACGGTGAAGGACGGCTTCGCGATGAGCGTGTTCCTGATCCTCTTCGCGACCTTCGTCTTCTTCATGCCCAACGCGCTGGGTCACGCGGACAACTACATCCCCGCCGACCCGCTGGTGACGCCGGCCCACATCGTGCCCGAATGGTACTTCCTGCCGTTCTACGCGATCCTGCGGGCCGTGCCGGACAAGCTGATGGGCGTGCTGGCCATGTTCGGCGCCATCGGCTGCCTGTTCGCCCTGCCCTGGCTGGACACCTCCAAGGTCAAGTCGATGCGGTACCGTCCGCAGGCCCAGCTGTACTTCGTCATCTTCGTGGTGACCTGCTGGATCCTCGGCGTCGCCGGCGGCAAGCTGCCGGACGATCAGGTCATACCGCACCTGAAGACCTTCACCCTCCTCGACGCCGAGCTGAACAGCTACGTCTGGCTGTCACGCATCACCACCCTCTACTACTTCGCCTACTTCCTGGTGGTGATGCCGCTGCTGGGCCTGACCGAGAAGCCGCGCCCGGTTCCCGAAACCATCTCCTCGCCGGTGCTCGGCGACTCCGACAAGAAGGACTGAGCCCCGATGCTGCGCAAAGTCACCCTGCTGGCGGCGGCTCTGGTTCTTGTCGCCGGGCCGGCGTTCGCGGCGGGCGAAGCCAAGAAGCCCGCGGACATCGCCTTCAGCTACGAAGGTCCGTTCGGAACCTACGACCAGGCCCAGCTGCAACGCGGCTACAAGGTCTATCGCGAAGTCTGCGCCGCCTGTCACAGCATGAACCTGCTGTCGTTCCGCAACCTCGCCGACCGCGGGGGTCCGTTCTATGACCCCAAGTACAAGAACGCGAACGACAACCCCTACGCCAAGGCGCTCGCCGCCGAGGCGCAGATCAATGACCTCGACAGCGAGACCGGCGATGCGATCAAGCGCGCCGGCACGCCGGCCGATCGCTTCCCGGCCCCGTACCCGAACGCTATCGCGGCCAAGGCCGGGAACGGCGGCGCCATGCCCCCCGACCTGTCGCTGATCGCCAAGGCCCGCGAGGGCGGTCCGGAATACCTCGCCGCCCTGCTGGCGGGCTACAAGGACGCGCCGGCCGACGTTACGGTGTCGCCGGGGCTGAACTACAACCCCTACTTCCCCGGCGGCCTGATCGCCATGGCGGCCCCGCTCAAGGCCGATCTTGTGACCTTCGATGACGGCACCAAGTCGACCGTCAAGCAGCAGGCCACCGACGTCGCCGCCTTCCTGATGTGGGCCGCCGAGCCCAAGCTGGAAGAGCGCAAGCAGATGGGCTCCGCAGTGCTGGTGTTCCTCCTGCTCTTCTCCGGCCTGCTGTACGCCAGCTATCGCCGGGTGTGGCGCAACGAGAGCCACTAGGCTTTCGGACCAACCTGAATGGCGAAGGGCCCGGGAGCGATCCCGGGCCCTTCTTCATTCGGGGATGATCGTCAGCGCTCCGCCGGCGATGTCCAGCCGCAGGCTCCAGCGCGACCAGAAGTCGACACCCAGGGTTCCGGCCAGCGCCGGGTCGAGATCGGTCGCCAGGGTGGCGGAGGGCTCCTCGTAGAGCCGACCGTCTACTGAAAGAGCCCGCAGCCGGGCCGGAGCCTGGTCGCGGCGCGCGGGGTCGAGTCCGAGGGCTTCGGGGCTGACCGTGGCGCGGGCCATGCGGACCGCCGCCCGCGAGCTCCAGTCGACCGCGAACAGGCCTGCGCGGGCCAGTCGGTCGCCGGCGACGGCCGCCCGCACGGCCGGGACGCCGCCGACGGTCTCCAGCCTCAGGACGCGCCCGCCACGCACCGCCGGCGCCCGACCGGCGTACAGGCGCAGCCGGCAGGGCGCGAACCGCAGATCTACGACGAAGGACGCCAGAATGTCCGCCCCGATCACCCCGGCGATGGGCGTCACGAAGCCGGGCGCGCGGTCGTCCAGGTCCGCCACCATGACCGGGACCTCGGGCAGCGCCTGGCCGGCGAGCCGTCCCTCGGCGGCGAAGCCATCCGCCAGTCCCTCCATGTCGGCCCGGGTGTCGTGCAACTGCGTGCGCGGCGCCGAGGGATCCAGCAGCCAGTCTCCCGCCACGCCGCCGATCGTGGCCGGGACGACGACCGCACCGTTTTCGAACCAGCAGGCGACCTCCCCCGCCGACGCCGGGCCCGTCCCGCCGACCGACAGAATCAGACCGGTGATGACGGCGGCGGCGCGCATGCGGCGATCCTAGCCAAACCGCGCGCGGGCGGCGATAACGACGCCAGGGGGAGGCGTGCATGACAGGCTGGACACTGGGGATCATCGGCGGCTCGGGGCTGTACGCGCTCGACGGGCTGGAGGACCGCGCGACCATGCGCATCGAGGGACCGTTCGGCTCGCCTTCGGACGATCTGGTCACCGGGCGCATCGGCACGACCCGTCTCGTCTTCCTGCCCCGCCACGGCGTCGGGCACCGGATCCCGCCCGGCGACATCAACGCCCGGGCCAACATCGACGCGTTGAAGCGGGCCGGCTGCACCGACGTGCTGTCGCTGTCGGCGGTAGGCTCGCTTC
>JBIKTU010000201.1:0-4608 GCA_044347965.1 Caulobacter sp. | reverse complement strand
AGGCTGCGGAAAACCACCGCCAGCAGGCCCGCGGCCACGGCGGCCTTCAGGCTGTCGCTGATCGGCGCGATCCAGATCGCCAGGCCGGACGCCAGCGGGAAGGCCAGCGCCAGCAGCAGCCAGGACCGGTAAATGGTCGTCATGTGGCCGGCGACATCACCCTGGGTCCGCGCCCGGGCCTGGAAGCGCGCCATCGCCGCCTCTGCCCAGGTGAACAGAAGGGTGTGGGCCAGGATCATCGCCGTCATGGCCAGGGCGTAGGCCCCGTACTGCTGGGGCGTCATCAGGCGCGTGAACACCACGATGGTGAGCAGCCCAACGATCCCGGAGGTGATGTTGGCGGGCAGATAGCCGAGGAGGCCGCGGCGATACATCGGGCGCTACCGGACCGTCTCGCTGTCGCCCAGAAGGCAGGGGATGGTCATGGCCATGATGTAGACGTCGAACCAGAACGACTGGCGTTCGATGTACTCGATGTCCAGCGCCACGCGGCGGCGGACCAGCTCGGGGCTGTCGACGGGGCCGCGCGAGCCGTTGATGGCGGCCCAGCCGGTCATGCCGGGCTTCATGCGATGGCGGTGGGCGTACTCGGCCACCAGGCGGGCGGACTCTGTCTGGCCGGTCTTCATGCCCACGGCATGCGGGCGGGGGCCGACAAGGGACATCTCGCCGCCGATGACGTTGAGCAGCTGCGGCAGCTCGTCGAGGCTGGTCTTGCGGATGAAACGACCGACGCGGGTCACCCGGTCATCGCCGGCCTGCACCTGTTGCACAGCCGCGAAGTCGGCGGCCTCCTGGCGCATGGAGCGGAACTTCCAGACGAGGATTTCCTCGTTGTTGAAGCCGTGACGACGCTGGCGGAAGAAGATCGGGCCCGGACTGTCCAGCTTGATGGCGAGGGCGACCAGCGCCATCACGGGCAGGCCAAGGATCAGGGCCGTCCAGCCGACGGTGATGTCCTGCAAACGCTTGACCACGGCGCGGCGGACGTCGGCCGGCTCGCCGGAGACCTGGGCCAGCTGGGCGTCGGCGATGCGCGACAGGGCGCGGACACGACCGTCCTCGCCGCCGGAGTCGAGCACCAGGCTTACATCGTTTGGCAGCACGCGCAGGCGAGCGATGATCTCCCGCACCCGGGTCTGGGCGTTCGGGTCCACCGCGATGACGATGCGGTCGACGTAGGGCAGCACCTTGTGGCCCAGCAGGTCGCCGGTGTCGCCCAGCACGGGAACGCCGGCGATCTCCTTCGGCGCGCGGCCGAGGCGATCATCGAAGACGCCCAGCACGGCCACTTCCCGTGTCTTCAGGGCTGTCTCGATCAGCTTGCGGGCGGAGTCGGTGGCCCCGACGATGACGATGTTGGGGGTCAGCTTGCCGTCCCGGCGCCAGCGGCGGACCGTGTTCCACCACACGACATGGAGCAGGCAGAGCCCGGCCAGCACCGGGCCGAACCACTGCGCCAGCAGCGGCAGTGAATTGCGCCCGCCGGGCAGCAGGAACTCGCCCAGCAGCAGCGGCGCGCCGGTCAGGCCGAACGCAGCCAGGACGCGGAGCAGATGGCGAGGGAGGGTCTCGCGCTGCGCGAAGCCGTAGCAGCCGAGCGCCCCCAGCGCCCAGACGAGGATGGCGAAGCCGACGGCCAGCGGCAGGATTTCGCCCACGGTCGCGGCCAGCAGGCCTCCCTGGGTCACGAGATGGGTGAGCAGACCGGCGAAGACGGCCGCCGCCGCCCCGTCGACCCAGCCGTACAGCCGGGTGACCTGCTGCATTTCCAGCCGTGACCGGACAGGCGTGAGTCGCGTGGGGCGGAACGGGCCGCGCCGGTCGCGGGGGTCATCCCCGGGCGTCGTCGCGCGCGGACCAAGCCCGTCGACCAGGCCGTTGCGCAAGGCGCGAACAGCCGCGACCCAGCCGTCATCAGGCTGGCCTTGCTCTTCGGGGCGGTGAGCCGGGGCGGTCATCATGGCCGGACAATGACGCGATCGCCTCAAGCGGCGGTTAACACCGGTATCCGAAACGGACGGGCTCCCCGCGGACGCGACCTGAAATGGGTATCTCAGCCGTGACGGCCGGCGGCCGGGGAGGCGCGGGTGATGGTGAAGCTCTGCTCCACATGCTCCCCGCGACCGAAGATGGTCATGAAGGCGATGTCGGCGGCGTCCAGGCCGGTCGCCACCCGGACCAGGCCGTCCACCGGCGCCCTGCCGGTCGGATCGACGAGGTGCCAACGGTCGCCGAGAAAGACCTCCAGGACGGCGTGCATGTCCGGCGGCTCGAGGTTCCAGGCGTAGGCGCTCACCGCCCGCGCCGGCACGCCGGCCGCGCGGCACAGGGAAATGGCCAGGTGGGTGAAGTCGCGGCAGACCCCGGCCCGATCGACGAAGGTGTCCAGCGCGGTCGTCTCCACGTCGCTGACACCGGCGCGATAGTCGATGTGCGCGTTGATCCAGGCAAGGAGAGCGGTGACCTGCCGGCCGCTGGGCAGGGCGCCGAACTCACGGGCCACGAAGGATTCGAACCGGTCGGACGGGCAGTACCGGCTGGGGCGCAGGTAGCGCAGCGCTTCGCCGGGCAGTTCCCGCACCGGCGAGACCCTTCCTTCGCCCAGCCCGGATCGCCGGGGAAGAACCTCGACCCGGGCGGAATAGGTGATTTCCATGCTGCCCTCGGCCAGGAAGACCGCACGGCGTTCGCCATCCAAGGCGTCGTCCAGCCGTGCGACGTCCACGGCTGGCGTCAGGCGAAGCGATTCGGACAGGACGACCTGGTCGGCGCTTCGCGCCGCCTCGAGCAGAAGGAGGACTTCGCAGGGCTGGTCGAAGCGGTAGACCAGCCGCGCGTCGATCTGGAAGGTCATGTCAGGATCCCCTGCCGCCCCGGGGCCCAGGCAGGTGGGGCGAGCGCCCCTCCAGGCGCCCGACGGCGGCGAAGGTTGCGCCCATCATGCTTCGGGAACGTCGGCGTGGCAAACGCGCAGGCCGATGGCCGGTTCAGGCTTGCTCACAGGGCAGCGACCGTCAGTCGAGCATCAGGGGCCAGCCGCGAAGCCGCAACCGCGGCAAACCCGCGCGAGTCCGGAATAATCGCTTATCGACGATTGCCGCTTGATGTCACAAAACTGTTGTCGCGACAGCTTAGACGGCTGGTCAAGGGAAGGCCGTCATGCTCGGACATCCCCATTCAAACGCGTGATGAGGATGACGATGAAAAAGCTGGTGCTCTGCGGAGTCGCGGCGCTCGCCCTGACCGCCTGCAATCAGAACGCCCCTGCCGGCAAGGCCGGCGCTGACAGCAACGCGATCGTGCTCATTGACGGTTCGAGCACCGTTTATCCGATCACCGAGGCGCTGGGCGAGGAGTTCCAGAAGGCCAATGGCACGCGCGTCACCGTCGGACTCTCCGGAACGGGCGGCGGTTTCAAGAAGCTTTGCCGCGGCGAAATCGACATCGCGAGCGCCTCGCGCCCGATCAAGGGCGAAGAGGTCGAGCTCTGCAAGCAGAACGGTGTCGAGTTCATTGAACTGCCGGTGGCCCTCGACGCCCTGGCGGTCATCGTCAATCCCGCCAACACCTTCGTCGACTGTCTGACGGTGGCGGAACTGAAGACCATCTGGGCCCCGGAGGCCCAGGGCAAGATCACCACCTGGAACCAGGTTCGTCCCGGCTTCCCGGCCGAGTCGATGAAGCTGTTCGGGGCCGGCACCGACTCCGGAACCTTCGACTACTTCACTGCGGCCATCAACGGCAAGGAGGGCGCCTCGCGCGGCGACTACACCGCGACGGAGGACGACAACGTCACCATCACCGGGGTGGGCGGCGACAACGGCTCGCTGGGCTTCCTGGGCCTGGCCTATCTCACCGAGAACCTCGGCAAGGTTCGCGCGGTGCCGATCCGCCAGGCCAACGGCGCCTGCATCGCGCCCTCGGTCCAGGCCGCCCGCGATGCCTCCTACCAGCCGCTGTCGCGCCCGCTCTTCATCTACATCAACAAGAAGCATGCCGATGAGCGCCCGCACGTGAGCGACTTCGTCAAGTTCGCCTTCAGCCCGGCGGAGAGCGAGAAGCTGGTCGCGGAGGTCGGGTATGTCCCGCTTCCCACGGTGGCCTACAGCCTGGCGCTCGCCAAGTTCGACGCCCGGAAGACCGGCAGCTACTTCGGCGGGGGCTCCAAGGTGGGCGTGACCGTCGAGGAACTGCTCGCAGACGCCAGCAAGTAGGGCTTCGGCCGTCAAAGTCGGCCCCGGGACCATGAACCCACGGCCCGCCGTTGCGAGGGACACAGTGTCGCAAACCATTGATGAAGGTCAGACATTCGCCGCGCTGAAGGCCAGCGGATATCTGCGGCGCGGGCGGATGGTCGCCAGCGCGATGCAGGTGATCCTCTTCGCCTGCGCTGCGCTGTCGGTGGTGATCACCGCGTCGATCCTTTGGGTCCTGGTGTCGGAATCCTGGATGTTCTTCCAGCAGATCCCGCTGGTCGCCTTCCTGACCGACACCCAGTGGACGCCCGCCTTCACCAACGCCCGGTACGGCATCCTTCCGCTGTTGACGGCCACCCTTTGGGCGGCCGGCATCGCCATGGCCGTGGCGACGCCGCTGGGTCTGGTC
>JBIKTU010000200.1:0-4623 GCA_044347965.1 Caulobacter sp. | reverse complement strand
TTTTGTGGCTGTTCGGGCGGTGCGGTGAGTTGCGGGGACGCCTTGCCCGGTCTGGAGCAGCGCTGTCCCCAGGTTCGGGTCTGAGCGGCGGGTAAGGATTTGTTAACCTTCCCCCGTCGGGGACGGACATCGGCCGCCGCAACACGGATCCGCGCCCGGCCGTTAGGGTTTTGTTAAGGATTTCGACGCGCTGCCGATCTGTCCCCGAAGTTCACAGGCCCTTGTACCGCTGTGGGCCGACAGGGGGCGATTTCTGTATCGGGTGAGGATATCGCCCTGTCGGACAAGACTGTCCCGTCGGCGCCCCTGCCCTACGCCTACCTCATCATCCTTCTTAACTTTCAATAAGGGAGTAAGGGGGCCTTGCCTCTCACGGTGCGGAGCCTATCAAGCGGGCAATGAGCGAACATTCAAAACCCGACCTCCTGAAGGTCCTCTCCGGCGAGACCCTCCAGCGGCCTCCGGTATGGTTCATGCGCCAGGCGGGCCGGTATCTGCCCGAGTATCGCGCCCTTCGGGCGACGGCCCCGGACTTCATCGCCTTCTGTCTCAATCCGGAGATGGCCGCCGAGGCGACGCTGCAGCCGATGCGGCGACTGCCTTTCAGCGCCTCGATCGTCTTCGCCGATATCCTGCTGATCCCGGGGGCCCTGGGCCAGAAGGTGTGGTTCGAGGCGGGCGAGGGGCCCAGGCTGGGCGAACTGCCGTCGCTCGACGCCCTCGAGGGGGAGATAGAGGCCTCGACCTTCAAGCTGACGCCGGTGGGACAGACCCTGTCGCTGGTCCGCGCCGCGCTGGAGCCTGAGCGGGCGCTGATCGGTTTCGCGGGCGCTCCCTGGACCGTCGCCAGTTACATGATCGAAGGCGGCTCCTCGGACCGCAGCAAGGCCCGCACCTTCGCCTATGAGCGTCCCGAGGACATGGACCGGCTGCTCGACATCGTCGCCCGGGCCAGCGTCCGCTATCTGGCCATGCAGGCCGAGGCCGGCGCCCAGGTGCTGAAGCTGTTCGAGAGCTGGGCGGAAGGCCTGCCCGAGGATCTGTTCGAGCGGATCGTCTGCAAGCCCCACCGGACGATCATCAAGGGCCTGCGCGACCTGGGCGTCGAGACGCCGGTCATCGGGTTCCCGCGCGGGGCCTCGAGCATGGCCGAGTACTACGCCGAGACCGTCGAGGTGCAGGGCGTGGCGCTGGACACCGCCTGCCCGGCCGCCGTCGGCCAGCGTATCCAGAAAACCAAAGCCATCCAGGGCGCGCTGGATCCCTTGCTGCTTCGGGCCGGGGGCCCGGCGCTGGACCGGCGTGTCGAGCAGCTGCTGGACCAGTGGGGGGACGGGCCCTACATCTTCAACCTCGGCCACGGCATTCTGCCGGATACGCCGATCGCGCATGTGGAACAGGTGCTCAAGCGGGTGACCGGACAGTGACAGACGCCAATGCTGGCGGCCGCAGGGTCGCTGTCGTCCTGTTCAACCTTGGGGGGCCAGACGGTCCGGACGCGGTCCGGCCGTTCCTGTTCAACCTGTTCAATGATCCGGCCATCATCAGCGTGCCGGGCATTGTCCGCACGCCGCTGGCCGCTCTGATCAGCAGCCGGCGCGAAGAGTCGGCCAAGGCCAACTACGCCATCATGGGTGGCGGCTCCCCGCTCCTGCCCGAGACCCGAAAACAGGCGACGGCGCTGGAGGCGGCTTTGGGCGCCCGGCTGGCGGGGGACGAGGTTCGCTGCTTCATCGCCATGCGCTACTGGCATCCGCTGACCGACGAGACCGCCAGGGCCGTCGCCGCGTTCGCGCCGGATGAAATCGTGCTTCTGCCGCTCTATCCGCAGTTCTCGACCACAACCACCCAGTCCTCGGCCAAGGCCTGGGCCAAGGTCTACAAGGGACCGGGCCGGACCCGAACCGTCTGCTGCTATCCCGAGGAGCCGGGTCTCGTCGAGGCGCACGCCCGGTCGATCGTCCGCACCCATCACGCCATGGGCGCGCCGGGTCCGCTGCGGCTGTTGTTCTCGGCCCACGGCCTGCCGGAGAAGGTGATCGCCGGCGGCGATCCCTACCAGGCGCAGGTCGAGCGGACCTGCGCCGCCGTGGTCGCGCAGCTCGGCCCCGACTGGGCGACCGACTGGGACTGGAAGGTCTGCTACCAGAGCAAGGTCGGGCCCCTGAAGTGGATCGGCCCGTCGACGGAACACGCCATAGAAGAGGCTGGACGTGACGGCCGCGGCGTGTTGGTCACCCCGATCGCCTTCGTCTCCGAGCATGTCGAGACCCTGGTCGAACTGGACCATGAGTATGCCGATCTGGCGCGATCCCTCGGACTGCCGTTTTATCTTCGGGCTCCGGCGGTCGGCACGGACCTGGCCTTTATCGAGGGTCTCGCCGAGGTGGCGGTCGAGGCGCTCGCGCGGACCGGCGTCGCGCCGGCGGGGACGCCCTGCGACCGCGGGTTCAAGCAATGTCCCTGTCGGGAGAAGGCCGCATGAGCTGGTTTTCGGAACACTACGACCTGCTGCGCGGGATCCACATCATCGCCGTCATCGCCTGGATGGCGGGGATGCTCTACCTGCCGCGCCTGTACGTCTATCACACCACGGCCATCCCGGGCGGGGAGCTCGACAGCACCCTGCAGGTGATGGAGGTGAAGCTGCTGAGGATCATCATCAATCCGGCGATGATCCTGACCTGGCTGTTCGGCCTCAGCCTGATCGCCGCCCGGCCGGACGTGCTCGGCCAGCCGTGGATGTGGGTGAAGCTTGCCGGGGTGCTGTTCCTCACCGGCTGGCACGGCTTCCTGGCCGGGGCGCGAAAGAAGTTCGCCGTCGGCACGAACACGAAGTCGGAGAAGTTCTGGCGCATGACCAACGAGCTGCCCTTCCTGGCGGCCGTCGTCATGGTCCTTGCGGTTACGACCGAGTTCCTGGCGCGCTGACCCGCGCCGCGACAACGGATTCCTTGACGGGGCGGGGGCGGTGTGGTTCCCCTGCCGGTGATGCGAACCGCTTCGGTTCGCGTTCTCTCCTTTCGCCGGATCCGCGCCCGTTGGCGGCGCGCCCATGATCCGGCTCCCCGAACGTCATTTCGCGCTTGCTGCAAGCGCCTTTCACTCGCCGCCCCGGGACCGTCAAACGTCCAGTCCGGCGCCTGTCTACCCAGGGGGCCGCCACCGGCCCTCACGACCAGAGTCTGTCCATGTCCGAAGACAACACCCCTGAGAACGATACCCCCGTCGCCGCTGACGCGACCGATACCGGCGCCGAGGGCCACGATGGCCATGATGGCGATGAGTCCCAGGTTTCGGCTGTCGTCGCAGCCCTGGGCGTCACCCGCATGTCCCTTCAGGAGCTGAAGGAGACCTCTCCCGCTGACTTGCTGGCCCTGGCTGAAAAGCTGGAGCTCGATAACGCGAACTCGATGCGCAAGCAGGACATGATGTTCGGCATCCTCAAGACCGTTGCCGAGGAAGGCATCGAGATCTCGGGGTCGGGCACCATGGAGGTGCTGCCGGATGGCTTCGGCTTCCTGCGCAGCCCGGAAGCCAACTACCTTCCCGGTCCCGACGACATCTATGTTTCACCCTCGCAGATCCGCAAGTTCGGCCTGCGCACCGGCGATTCCGTGGTCGGCGCCATCCGCGCGCCGCGCGAGGGTGAACGCTACTTCGCGCTGGTCAGCGTCGAGCAGATCAACTTCGAGGCGCCCGAAAACGTCCGCCACAAGGTCCACTTCGACAACCTGACGCCCCTCTACCCCGAGGAGCGGTTGAAGATGGAGATCGAGGATCCGACGCTGAAGGATCGCTCGGGCCGGATCATCGACATCGTCTCGCCGCTCGGCAAGGGCCAGCGCTGCCTGATCGTCGCCCCGCCACGGGTCGGCAAGACGGTGATGCTGCAGAACATCGCCAAGTCGATCGCCGCCAACCACCCCGAGTGCTACCTGATCGTCCTCCTGATCGACGAGCGCCCGGAAGAGGTGACCGACATGCAGCGCACCGTCGTAGGCGAGGTGATCTCCTCGACCTTCGATGAGCCGGCCACCCGCCACGTGCAGGTCGCCGAGATGGTCATCGAGAAGGCCAAGCGCCTCGTCGAGCACAAGCGGGACGTCATCATTCTGCTGGACTCGGTCACCCGTCTGGGCCGCGCCTACAACACCACTGTGCCGTCCTCGGGCAAGGTGCTCACGGGCGGCGTCGACGCCAACGCCCTGCAGCGGCCCAAGCGCTTCTTCGGCGCGGCGCGGAATGTCGAGGAGGGCGGCTCCCTGACCATCATCGCCACCGCCCTGATCGATACAGGCTCGCGGATGGACGAAGTCATCTTCGAAGAGTTCAAGGGCACCGGGAACAGCGAAATCGTCCTCGACCGCAAGGTGGCGGACAAGCGCATCTTCCCCGCCATCGACATCCTCAAGTCCGGCACCCGCAAGGAAGAGCTCATCACGCCGAGGGACCAGCTGCAGAAGACCTACGTCCTGCGTCGGATCGTCAATCCGATGGGCGCCCAGGACGCGATCGAGTTCCTCATGGACAAGCTGCGCCAGACCAAGAACAACGCCGACTTCTTCCAGTCGATGAACACCTGATCCGACGCGGATCTGCGGAACGAGGAAGGGTGCGGAT
>JBIKTU010000199.1:0-4628 GCA_044347965.1 Caulobacter sp. | reverse complement strand
ATCCAGCAGGCCATCAACGTCGAAGCCCGCCGCCAGATCGAGATCCTCGAGGACGGCGGCAAGGTCGACCAGGAGACGCGCCTGTACGATCCGACGAAGAACGAGACCCGCTCGATGCGGTCCAAGGAAGAGGCGCATGACTACCGCTACTTCCCTGACCCCGACCTGCTGCCGCTGGTCCTCGACCCCGCCTGGGTCAAGGCCATCGAGGCCGGCCTGCCGGAGCTGCCGGACGCCAAGAAGGCGCGGCTGATGGGCGATTACGGCCTGTCGGCCTACGACGCCTCGGTGCTGACGTCAGACGGCGACGTGGCCGCCTTCTTCGAGGAAGCCGCCCGGGGCCGCGACGCCAAGCTGGTCGCCAACTGGACGCTGAACGACCTGCTCGGGCGCCTCGGCAAGGACGGGCTGGAGATCACCGCCTCGCCGATCAGCGCCGCCGACATCGGCGCCCTGGTCGGGCTGATCGAGGACGGCACCATCTCCGGCAAGATCGCCCGCACCGTGTTCGAACACATGTGGGACGGGGAGGGGACTCCGGCCGCCATCGTCGAGAAACACGGCCTGGTCCAGATCACCGACACCGGCGCCATCGAGACCGCCGTCGACGCCCTGATCGCCGCCAATCCCGACAAGGCCGCCGCGGTGAAGGACAAGCCCCAGGCCATCGGCTGGTTCGTCGGCCAGGTGATGAAGGAGACCGGCGGCAAGGCCAACCCGGCTGCCGTCAACGAGATCCTGAAGGCGAAGCTGGGGCTGTAGGCGTTCCCGAAAGCCCTCCTCCTCGATGGAGGAGGGTTGGGTGGTGGTGTGGTAGCTGAGTCTGTGGACGGGCTCAGCGAGGCGACGGCGTCATCCAGAGCCCCCCCGCACCACCGGAGCTACACCACTATCCCCGGCCCTTCCTCCATCGAGGAGGAAGGGAGGCGCTAAACGCTGCCTGACGTGATCAGGCCGTGCGTCTTGCAACCTCCGGCGACGCGGCGCGTACTGAGCACGGACCGCTTCCGGAGCCCGTCATGACCCTTCGCACCCTCGCCCTCGCCGCCGCCGCGATCCTGACGCTGTCAGCCTGCCAGACGGACGGCCAGACCAAGCCCGATCCTCGCGCCCCGCGCGCCGAGGGTGAAATGTGCGGCGGCATCGCCGGCTTCCAGTGCCAGGACGACCTCTACTGTTCGATGACGCCCGAGATGCAGCAGGCCGCCGACGGCGCCGGCGTCTGCCGCAAGCGGCCGCGGATCTGCACAAAGGAATACCGCCCCGTCTGCGGCGACGACGGCAAGACGTACGGCAACAGCTGCTCCGCCGCCTCTGCAGGGGTCAGCGTCGCTTATCCGGGTGAGTGCAACGCGTAGATGCTGTGCGTGGTTCGACACGCGCTGCGCGCTGCCTACCATGACGAAGAGAATGGCTTTCCCAACACGTCATCCTGAGCAGCATCCGGAGGATGCGTGTCGAAGGACGCAATGACAAAGGGCCGGGGATCACTCCCCGGCCCTTGCCGTGTCAGCCGTGACGTCCCGCCTTACGGCAGGCGCGCGGTGAGCGAGACGCCGATGACGCGCGGCTCGTTCACGAAGGCGGTGTTGTTGTTGAAGTCGATGGCGCCCTTGATGTTGTCCTCGTCGGTGATGTTGCGGCCGAACAGGGCCAGCTCCCAGGCGCCGTCGTCGCGGGCATAGCCGAGCTTCAGGCCGCCCTCGAAGTTGCCGTCGGTATAGAACTCCTTCGATTCATAGAGGAACAGGTTGGTCTTGCCCTGGACGCTCCAGTCCGTGAAGGCGAACAGTTCGCCGCCGTTGCCGAGCGGCAGGCTGAACCGCGCCGTGACGTCGAAGATGTACTCCGGCGCGTTCGGGAACGGATTGCCATCGACGAAGACGCGACCGACCGCGGCCACCTTGTCGGTCGGGGTGCACTGGCCGGAGCCGCAGACGGCGACGGTCAGCTTGGAGTCGCTGATCTCGGTGTCGCTGAAGCTGTAGCCGGCGGTCAGCACGAGGTTCTCGCTGACGACCCACTCGCCGTCGACCTCGAAGCCCCAGGCCTTGCCCTCTTCGGCGTTGAGCAGGATCGTGTTGTTGCCCGCGCCGCCGACCGCGCTGAACTGCGGATCGGTGATGGTGTAGGTGAACAGCGCGCCGTTGAGGCGGACGCGGCGATCGAACAGCTCGCTCTTGAAGCCGGCTTCCCACGACAGGATGGTTTCGGACTGCGCCACCGAGGGGGCGCCGAAGAAGGCAACGTCACGGCCCTGGATGGACGGTCCGCGGAAGCCCCGGGCCACGCGGCCGTAGACGCTGACGTCATCGGACAGGTCGTGGAACAGGCTGACGTCCCAGCTGAACTGCTCGTCCGAGACATTGACCTTCGCGAACGGGATCGGCGGGGTGACGCCGGTCAGATCCTTCTCGTCGCTGGTCCAGCGCAGGCCGCCGGTCAGGCGGGTGGCTTCCGACAGGTCATAGGTCGCCTGGCCGAACACAGCCCACGAGGTGTTCTCGTGGATCAGGGTCGTGGCGGCCACGAAGCCCGGGTCGGTGAAGACTTCCAGCTCGGAGCTGAAGTAGTAGGCGCCGACCTGCCAGGTCAGGGCCTGGTCCGTGCCGCTGGCCAGGCGGATTTCCTGGCTGACCTGGTCGAGGTCGCGAACGCCGTCGGACGTATCGCTGCCGAAGGGAATGAAGCCCGGACCGCCGGGGTTGCCGCCGTCGATGTCGCCCCGGCCCGAGCCGTTTGCGGTTTCAAAGGCCGTGATCGAGGTCAGGGTCACGTCGCCCAGATCGTACTCGATCTTCAGCGAGCTTCCCCAGGCGTCGTACGCCTGCGGGTTGCCGCCGCCGCCGTTGTAGAACACCCGGTCGCGGTCGTAGTTGCCGTTCAGCTTGTTGCTGCCCTTGGTCAGGACGTTGGCGCGGAATATCGCCGAGGTGCCGTCGAGCGAGCGGGTGTGGATGTTGAACAGCGCCGAAAGGCTGTCGGACGGCGTGAACAGGAACTGCAGCCGGGCGGCGACTTCGTCGAACCCGCCCATGACGTCGTTCTTGCCGGTGAAGCCGTTGCTGATCCAGTCATCGCGATGCTGCACCAGCACCGACGCCCGGGCCGACAGGCTGTCGGACAACGGTCCGCCGATCCCGCCGTCGAAGGTGACGGTGTTGAAGCTGCCGACCGAGGCGGTGGCGCGGGCGCTGAGCGTATCGGACGGCTTGACGGTGTCGAACTTGATGATGCCGGCGGTGGTGTTGCGGCCGAACAGCGTCCCCTGCGGGCCGCGCAGCACTTCCATGCGGTCGAGGTCGAACAGCGGCGTGCTCTTCAGCACCACGTTCTCCATCACCACCTCGTCCATGATGATCGAGACGGGCTGGGACGCTGCGATATCGAAATCGGAGTTGCCGAGACCGCGGATGTAGAAGCGGGGCGCGATGCGGCCGTTGGACGACTCGGCGTAGAGCGCCGGCACCCGCGCGGCCAGGGCCAGGATGTCGTCGCCGCCGGCGGCGATCGTCTGCAGCTCTTCCCCATCGACGGCGGCCACCGAGAGCGGCACGTCCTGAAGGTTTTCGCTGCGCTTCTGCGCGGTGACGACGATCTCGCTGACCGTCGCCTCCTGGGCCAGCGCGGGGACCGCGGCGGTCGCCAGCGCGGCGGTCAGGGCGGCGACGCCGCAGGAAAGGGCCAGGCCGCGTCGGGCCGACGTCGTCTTGTTCATGGAAAGTCCTCGCGATGTCCGCCGCAGGCGCGGCCGCGCGAGCCGGAACGCCCCCCAGCCCTTCAATGCGCGGAGACAACTGCTAGGTCTGTCGCGGTGGGCCATCTATCGCGCGCTGGCCGTCGCCTGTGGATAACCGGCCGTTTGTTTCGAACCTGTGTCGAGGATGCGACAGTGGGGTGAACGGCGCTCAAGGCCTGTGCAGAAGGTAGCGGCGCTGGAGGACGTCTTCGCTCCGCGAGCGGGACCTTACGACGGCGTCGTCGACGTGCCGGAAGCCGATGGATGCGATCAGTCGCGCAGAGCCGGCGTTGTCCTCGGCGTGGCCGGCCCGGACGCGGGTGAGGCCAAGCGGTCCGAACGCCCAGTCGAGGATCGCCCGCGCCGCCTCGCCGGCATAGCCCTGACCCCAGGCCGCCCGCTCCAGCCAGAAGCCGATCTCGGCCTCCTGGCCATCGGGCGAAACGTCGTCGAGGTCGATGAGTCCGATCATCCGGCCATCCCGCTCCACCGCAAACCGGAAGGCCAGGCCCTCGGTCCATTCGCGCGGATGGTCGGCGAACCATGCGGCGGTCTCGGCAGGGTCGGGCGGGAAGCGGGCGCGGCTCAGCATCCGCGAGACCGCCGGATCC
Organism: Caulobacter sp.; assembly: GCA_044347965.1. GTDB lineage: Bacteria > Pseudomonadota > Alphaproteobacteria > Caulobacterales > Caulobacteraceae > Caulobacter. The sequence continues at coordinate 278 of JBIKTU010000199.1, read as the reverse complement.
GACCGGATCTCGAACGCCCGCGCCGCATCGGTGGCGTCGCTGGGACGCAACAGGAGGCGGGGTGTGGGGATCGGCGTCCGGGGCGGTGGTGACAGCATCAGGCCATCAAGCCGGGCTGCTAGCGCAACAGCGCCGGTGCATTTGCTTCAGGCAGATTGAACAGATGTCCCGCGAAGAAGATCACCGCCTCACGACCGTCAGCCTCGGCGACCGGCGCCGTGATAAAGGTTCCGTTTCGGTCATAGCTGCCCGCGAAGTCTACGATCGTGCCCTTGTAG
>JBIKTU010000198.1:0-4644 GCA_044347965.1 Caulobacter sp. | reverse complement strand
ATTGGGTTCACTCCCGCCCAATCAGAAAAACGGGAGCGCGCTGAATGGACATCGAACTCGTCGCCGAGGGACTGAAGTTTCCCGAGGGCCCCATCGCCATGGCCGACGGCTCGGTGATCCTCACCGAGATCGCCGGCCAGCGGCTGACCCGGATCACGCCCGACGGCAAGGTCGAGGTCTATGCCGAAACCGGCGGCGGCCCGAACGGCGCGGCGGTCGGGCCGGACGGCGCCATCTGGGTGACCAACAACGGCGGCAGCTTCGACTTTCAGGAGATGGGCGGCCTGCTGATCCCCGGTCCGACGCCCCCCAGCCACACCGGCGGCTACATCCAGCGTATCGACCCGGTCACCCGCAAGGTCGAGACCGTCTACGAAACCTGCGACGGCAAGAAATTCAACGGCCCCAACGACCTGGTCTTCGACAAACAGGGCGGCTTCTGGTTCACCGACCACGGCTGCAGCACGCCGGAGGGCCGCAAGCATGGCGCCCTCTACTACGCGAAGACCGACGGCTCGAAGGTGACCCGGGCCCGCGAACACATGATCTCGCCCAACGGCGTGGGCCTCTCGCCGGACGAGACCGTGGTCTACATGGCTGACACCAACCTCGGCCGCCTTTGGGCGTTCGATGTCGCCGAGCCCGGCGTGCTGGCCGATGGACCGCCGTTCCAGCCCGGCCGCGTGGTCTGCAACCTGCCCGGTTACCAGCTGCTGGACAGCCTGGCGGTCGAGGCCGGCGGCAAGGTCTGCGTTGCGACGATCATCAACGGCGGCATTACCGCCTTCGATCCCGACGGCTCGACCGAGCACTACCCCTTCCCCGACCTGCTGGTGACCAACATCTGTTTTGGCGGCCCCGATATGACCACAGCCTGGGTCACCGCATCGGGAACCGGCAAGCTTTACAAGGCCAAATGGCCCAGGCCCGGACTGAAGCTGAACTACAACGCCTGACCGATCGCGGTTATGCTGTCCTCCAGGCCGGCGAACGGGCCGGCCTGGAGACTCCACGATGAAGACCGTCAGAACTGCTCTCGCCGTCTCTTTGCTGCTGCTGGTCGCAGCCTGCGCCCATCCCGGCCCCATCCCCTGCGGATGCCTGCCGCCGCCCGAGGATGCGCCGAAACAGGGCTGAGCGAGAGCCTCGCACCAATCGGGCTAGTAAAGCACGCTCATCGCCGAGCGCTCGAAGCTCTTGAGCTCGTCATTACGGCCGTCGCGAACCTTCACCGCCCACTCCGGGTCCTGCAACAGCGCGCGACCAACGGCGACCATGTCGAACTCGCCGCGGTCCAGACGCTCTAGCAGGCCGTCCAGCGATGCGGGCTGGCTGGCCTCGCCACCGTAGGAGGCGATGAACTCGCCGCTGAGACCCACCGAGCCGACGGTGATGGTCGGCTTGCCGGTCAGCTTCTTGGCCCAACCGGCGAAATTGAGGTCGCTGCCGCCGCCGTCTTCCGGGAACTCCGGCTCCCAGAACCGACGCTGCGAACAGTGGAAGACGTCGGCGCCGGCGTCGGCCAGCGGCTGCAGCCAGGCGTCCATCTCGGCGGGCGTGGGGGCGAGGCGGGCGGTGAAGTCCTGTTGCTTCCACTGCGACAGCCGGATGATGACCGGATAGTCCTCGCCGACCGCCCTGCGAACGGCCTTGAGGATCTCGGCCGCGAAGCGGGAGCGCTCCGGCAGCGTAGGACCGCCCCACCGGTCGGTGCGCAGGTTCACGCCCTGCCAGAAGAACTGGTCGATCAGATAGCCGTGGGCGCCGTGCAGCTCGATGGAGTCGAAGCCCAGGGCCTTGGCGTCGGCGGCGGCGCGGGCGAAGGCGTCAATGGCGTCCTGGACGTCGGCGTCGCTCATCGGCTCGCCGAACTGCTTGCCGGGACTGGAGAGGCCCGAGGGACTGTCATAGGCGCCAGGCGGCGTCCATTCAGGATCGCGGGTGCGCACGGCGCCGACATGCCACAGCTGCGGCGCCATGACCCCGCCGGCGGCGTGAACGTCGTCGATCACCGCCTTCCAGGCCGCCAGCTCCGCCTCGCCGTGGAAGCGCGGGACGTTCCTGTCGTTCAGGGAGGCGGGACGGGCGACCCCCGTGCCCTCCGAAACGATCAGCCCGACAGCGTTCGCGGCCCGGCGCTCGTAGTAGGCCGCGACATCCCGGGTCGGCACCCCGTCCGGCGAGAAGGAGCGGGTCATTGGCGCCATCACGATACGATTGGGAAGCGTCATCGACTTGATCGTCAACGGCGAGAAGAGGGCGTCCTGCGACACGGTGGCGGCTCCGGCTACGGTTTAGGGTCTGCCCGCGATCTAAACAGATGTTCGACTCCGCCGGCGCCAGAAATTCTCCAAGCTGACCAAAGACTACCCGGTTCGGTGAATTGAGTGTTCTGGGACTCGAATTGCGGAGTAATGTCGGACACCCGGGTTGAGGGACCCGGGCCAGGATGGTGAACGACGTGTTCAAGCAGAGTGCCGCAACCTTTCCGGAGGTTCTTCGGGAACGCCTCGCCGAAGGCCGACCGGCCCAGGCGATCCTCGACGCCTGGCCGCTCATGGAACACGCCCTTCTGCGCGAACCCGAAGCCATGCGGGCGGCGCTGGAGGAATCCGCACGCTTCGCGCCGAGCGAGGGTACGGCGACGGTCGCCCCGCGGTCAGCACTGGGTTTCGCCGTTCTGGATGGCGACGGGGAGTTGCTCCACGCCGACGATGCCTTCCGGCGGTGGTTCAGCGACGGCGTCGAGACCCTGATGATCCGACGGCTGGTCAGGCAGGCGCAGAAAGACGGCCAGGCCTCGGGCCTGATCGGCGGCGCTGACGGCGCATCGATCGCGGCCTGCGCCGGCGCCCGCGACGTCGCGGCCGGTTGGCCCATGCCCGCCGACTGCCGCGCCGTCCTGGACGGGCCTGGCCGCCGAATAATCCTGCTGTGTTTCGCGCCGTCGCGGGCGACCGACCTTTCCGCCCGGGCGACCGCCGCCTTTGGTTTCACGCCTCTGGAGGCCCGCCTGGCGGAGGCGCTGCTCGACGCCGCCAACCTTGAAGCCGCCGCCGCGCGGATCGGGGTCGGCCGCGAGACCGCGCGCGAGGCGCTGAAGAAGGCGATGAAGAAGGCTGGCGCGCGCCGGTCGCCCGACCTCGTCCGGCGCATGATGGACCTGATGTGCGGCGATCATCCCGAGCCGCCCGACATCGAGGAGGTGCTCGCCTCCAGCTTCGGCGCGACGGCGGCGGAGGCCAAGGCCGCCGCCCGGTTCGCGCAGGGACTGACCGCCCGGGAGGTCGCCGAAGGGCTCGGCGTCAAGGAGGCAACCGTCAGGGGCCAGTTGAAGGCTGTTTTCGCCAAGACCGGGGTCAACAAGGCCAAGGACCTCGTGCGCCTCGCGGCCGAAACCAGCACGCTGGCGGCGCTGACCGGCACTGCCGAGACGGTCCTGGAGCCCCTGGACCCCAATGGCCGCCTGCGCGTGATCGCCTCGGGCGACCGGCGTATCGCCCTGACCGACTACGGTCCCCGTAGTGGCAAGCCGGTGGTGGTCATGCACGGCGCGGCCACTGGTCGGCGTCTGCCGCCCGACCTCGTCAGGGCGCTGCAGAAGCACGGCTACCGGCCGATCGTCCCGCAAAGGCCGGGGTTCGGCCTGACGGACGTCGCGCGGGGCGACTTCCTGCGCCAGGGGTCGGACGACATGGCCCGCGTCCTGGACGCTCTCAAGATCGACAGGACCAAGCTCCTCGTTCGCGACGCCAGCACACCGACGGGGCTGAAGTTCGCGGTCGAGCATCCCGACCGCATCTCGGCCGGCATCGCGGTCAATCCAAAATGGCCGACCGACTCGTTCGAGTATCGGGTTCGCCTGCCCCAAAGCATGATGGGGGTCATAGCCCGGTCCTTCAGAACCAGCCCGCAGCTTGTCGGCCTGCTCGCCGAGACGCTTCGCCGGCAGACGCGAACCGATCTGCTCGAAATCACCATGCGCCAGTCGCTCGCCGCCCTGCCCATGGACGCTGTGGCCCTTGAAATGCCCGGCGTGCTCGACGCGCTGGTCCGGGACGCCCAGGGGATGTTCGCGAGAACCAGCGCCGGTTTCGCGGCCGAGCACCGCGCGCTCACCGATGGCTGGCGGGTTCCTGATGGAGTCGGCGGCGAACGCTGGACCCTGGCCGAATGCGCGCCGCTGGCGCTTAGCGGGGTGGAAGAGGCCTGGGGCGGCTTGCCCAATGTCCGGTTCCGCCTGATCCCGGACGCGGGCATGCTCGTCTACTTCTCCCACCCCCAGGTGATCGCCGACCTGGTCGCGGACGCCTGAAACCATCCCCCCTAAGTGGGTATGCCTGCCCGGCCGCCCCCCGCCACCCTGTCCGTGAAGGATGGGGAGCCGATGAGCATCTTCAGCAAGGCCGTCTACCCGCTGATCTACCCGGGGTTGCTCGCCGCCGCGATCGCCATGACTGCGATACCGGCGAGAGCCCAGAGCGACCCGTTCGGCTCCCTGCACGCGCCTCCGCCCGGATCAGCCGCGGCGCCCTCCTCCCGCACCGGTGTCACCGGGGTCACCGGCGCCGTCGGCCGCAGCTACGCCGGATCCCAGGAGGAAGGCTTCGCCAGCCTTGGCCAGATCGGCATGCTGCCGGGCGT
>JBIKTU010000197.1:0-4647 GCA_044347965.1 Caulobacter sp. | reverse complement strand
ATGCCGCCGTCCTGGGCGCTTGCGCCCACCGCGACCACCGATCCGGCGAAGCGGGGGTCGACGGCATAGCGCGCGGGGTACTCCGGGTTGGTGGTCGTATCGTTGCCGGCGGAGAAGGTGAAGACCAGCCCGGCGGCCACCGCGCGCTCCATGGCCGCCTCGAACTCGGCGCCGTTCGGCGTGTCGCCGCCGAGCGACATGTTGACGACCCGGGCGCCGTTGGCGACGGCGTAGTCGATCGCCAGGGTCAGTTCCCGATCCCCGAACGCACAGCCGTCGCTGGCAGGGCAGGTTCCAGGGGAGTTGTCGGCGCGCAGAGCAAGGACGGTTGCCTCATAGGCGACGCCCATCGTGCCGCTGCCGTTGAAATTGGCGGCCAGCACGGTCGCGACGCGCGTGCCGTGCTCGCTGCCGCGATCAACGTTGTTGCGCCCCGCCCGCATATCCGCCGAAAGCGGCGAGATCCGGCCGCTGAGTTCGGCGAGGGACAGGTTGATGCCGCTGTCGACGACCGCGACGGTGACGCCCGCGCCTGTCGCCGGCTTCTCGAAGGCGTTGATGGCGTTGATCGCCGCAAGGCTCCAGCTGCGGACGTACTCCGGGCTGGAGCTCGACAGCGTCAGAGGCGGCGGTGGCGGGGGCGGTGGGGGAGGCGGAGGCGGAGGCGGAGGAGGAGGCGGCGAGCTTGTGCTTGGACCACCGCCGCCCCCGCCGCCGGCGCAGGCCCCCAGAAGAAGCATGCCGATGGCCACCAGAGCGACACCGATAGGTCTTGCCGTCATCAGGCCCGCCCTCACCGCTGCACGGGCCACGCCGAACCATCCGGAGGCCGCCTGCCCTGTTTGTAGGCGCAACGCCTGACTCTGAACAGCCGTAGGCGTCCTAGAGCGCCGAACTGACGGTGGACGCCACGACTTTGTCGCCGTCCTCCGTCGCCAGTTCACTTGATCCCGTTGTACCCGCGATACCAGTCGACGAACTTCCGCACGCCCTCTTCGACGGTCACGCGCGGTTTGTAGCCTACGATCTTCTGCAGCTCGCTGACGTCGGCGACGGTGTCGGGAACATCACCGGGCTGCAGCGGCAGCATCTCCATGATCGCCTTCTTGCCGAGACACTCTTCCAGCACCTCGATGTAGCGCAACAGCTCGACCTGCTCTTCAGCGCCGATGTTGAAGATCCGGTAGGGCGCCGCGCCACTGGTGGCCGGGTCGGGCCTCTTGCCGTCCCAGGCGGGGTTCGGGCCCGGCGGGTTGTCGAGCGCCCGGATCACGCCTTCGACGATGTCGTCGACATAGGTGAAGCTGCGGCTGTGCTTGCCGTGGTTGAAGACCTTGATCGGCTCACCGGCCAGAATGGCCTTGGTGAACAGGAACAGCGCCATGTCCGGCCGGCCCCAGGGGCCATAAACGGTGAAGAAGCGAAGGCCCGTGCAGGGCAGGTCGAACAGGTTGGCGTAGCTGTGCGCCATCTGCTCGTTGGCCTTCTTGGTGGCCGCATAGAGCGTCAGCGGATGCTCGGTGCTCTGGTGCTCCGAGAAGGGCATGGCCGTGTTGGCGCCGTAGACCGAGCTGGTCGAGGCGAACACCAGATGCTCGACGCCGTTGTGGCGGCAGCCCTCGAGGACATGCAGGAATCCGGTGACATTGCTCTGCACATAGATGTGCGGGTTCTCGGCGGCGTAGCGCACGCCCGCCTGAGCGGCGAGGTTGATCACCCGGTTGGGCCGATGCTCTGCGAAGGCCGATTCCATCGCGGCGCGGTCGGCCAGGTCGATGGTCAGCTGGACGTAGTTCGGATGATCGATATGCCGCGCCAGCCGGGCGCGCTTCAGCGCCGGGTCGTAGTAGTCGTTAAGGCAATCGACGCCGATCACGGTGTCGCCCCGATCGAGCAGACGCAGCGTCGTCGCCGAACCGATGAACCCGGCTGACCCGGTGACCATAACCTTCATGGACGTTCCTTCAACGCACTCGGATGGCGACGCCTGTTCATTGGCCGCAACATCCCGGACAGATCAAGCGAAGATCGGGGTGGGCGCTACGCTATGGCCTACTGGTCCAGGAGACCAAGAGTACGCAACCGCGCAGCTACGGGCTCCTGGCACAGGAGATAGTTTCGCCCGCCGACCGCGCTGGACAGGGTCTGCTCACGGGTCGCGCCTGACGTTTCGTTCACACGATAGATCAGGTAGCCGAGACCCTGAATCCTGCCTTCAACAAGCCGTCCGATCTCGGCGTCGAGGATCTCGATGAGCAGGGTCGGGCGGTCCCGACCCAGGATGCTGCCCATGCCGTCAAGCGCCTGGGGTTCATGTCTTTCGACGTCGATCTTGATCAGGTCCAGCGATGGAAAGCCGTGCTCCTGGAGCATGTCTTCAAGACGGGCCACCGTGATTTCCACCTGGGTCGTGGTTGCTTCCGGCAGCATCTTTGCGTCCAGGGAGGCGGAATAGGCGTGGGCGCCCAGGGGATCGAATAGCACAGCCGTGCCCGGCTTGTCGGATGCAGCCCGATTGTCCGCCGCGATCGTATAGCCGTTGAGCTCGACGTTGCGTCTGAGCTTGTCGAAGATCCTCTGCACGGGTTCGATGGCCAGCACGCGAGCGTGCGGGTTAACCGAGGCCGCGCTTAGGGCGTAGACTCCGGTGTTGGCTCCGAGGTCAACGATGGATTTGGCATCGACGCATAGCGCCTGCCAAAGCCTGAGGGACTGGGCCTCCCAGTTGACCCCAAAGCCTGCCCAGAAAAGGTCATTCTCGACTTGATTGCCCCAGTGCCACATCCTGAAGGATGAGCCGTCTCGCCCCCCAAGGACCGTGATCGGACCAGTGAAGTGAAGGTGGCGATAGATGGACTCCGGCAACCGCGCACGGCGAAGCAGGGGATACAGCCTGTCGCGGAACGGAAGTCTGGAAATCGCCGACTTGACCAAACGCCGCATGCTGTACTCCGAAGTCCGAGAGATGGTCAGAGACGGCCGTCGACGGCGTCCCGGGGCAGGGCAGACTTGACGTCGTATAGCACGGAGGTGGCCTTGCCGAAGGCGCGAACGCCCTCTGCGCCCAGTTCAGTGAACTGGGTATGGGCCACCGCCAGGATCACCAGATCGTAGTCGCCGGCACGAGGAGCGGCGGTGAGGTCAACTCCGTACTCATGGCGCGCCTCGGCCGCGTCGACCCACGGATCGTGGATATCGACCATCATCGAGTGCTCCTTGAGCTCGGCGACGATGTCGACGACGCGCGTGTTGCGCAGGTCCGGGCAGTTCTCCTTGAACGCCAGGCCGAGCACCAGGGCGCGGGCGCCCACCGGATTGATCTGCTTACGGAGCATGAGCCGCAGCGCCCGGTCGGCGACATAGGCGCCCATGCCGTCGTTGATCCGGCGTCCGGCCAGGATCACCTCGGGATGGTAGCCGAGCTCCTGGGCCTTGTGGGTCAGGTAGTAGGGGTCGACGCCGATGCAGTGGCCACCGACGAGGCCCGGACGGAACGGCAGGAAGTTCCACTTGGTGCCCGCCGCCTGCAGCACCTCCAGGGTGTCGATGCCCAGCCGGTTGAAGATCATCGCAAACTCGTTGATCAGCGCGATGTTGAGGTCGCGCTGGGTGTTCTCGATGACCTTGGCCGCCTCGGCGACGGCGATGGAGCTGGCCAGATGGGTGCCGGCCGGGACGATGGCCGCGTATAGCCCGTCGACCAGCTTCGCCGCTTCCGGTGTCGAGCCGGCCGTGACCTTGGTGATCGTCGAGAGGCGATGCTCGCGATCTCCCGGATTGGCCCGCTCGGGGCTGTAGCCGCAGAAGAAGTCGCGGTTGTAGGTCAGGCCGGAGATCCGCTCCAGGATCGGGACACAGATTTCCTCGGTGCAGCCGGGGTAGACGGTGCTTTCATAGATCACGACCGAGCCGGGCGTCAGGTGGGCGGCGATGGCCCGGCTGGCGGCGGAGATGGCGCCCAGATCGGGACGGCGCGCCTGGTCGATCGGCGTGGGGACCGTGACCACGAACACATTGCGTCCTGCGAGGTCGGATGGGTCGGCGCTGAAGCGCAAACGGGGCGAAGCGACCAGTTCGTCGGCATCCACCTCCAGGGTGCGATCGTGGCCCCGGCGGAGTTCCTCGATCCGCCCGGTGTCGAGGTCATAGCCGACCGTGTCGAAGTGCTTGCCGAATGCGGCTGCCAACGGCAGGCCGACGTAGCCCAGTCCCAGAACGCAGATGCGGACGTCATCCAGGGTAATCATTGACGGGCCCTATACTCTGCGGGCGTTCAGCGCCCGCTGCACTGCAATCACCGATCCCGCTCGGACTGGCAAGGCCGGACCGGCGAAACCCCATCCCGCTGGAGCGGTTGCGCCTGAACGGTCAGTTCTGGGTCGGCGACCCGACGCGGATCGAGAGCACCCCGTCCCAGGGCAGCCGCTTGACGACCAGCGTCGGGCCGGTCGCCGCCTTGGTCGCCTTGTCGTCGGCATAGACCGCCTGAACCACCAGTGGACGGTCGGTCAGGATCTCGACCTCGCACTGCAGCTGGATGGTCTTGACGCCGCCGACCGGCCAGGGGTTCGTCGCGGTCGGACGGCGTTCCGCGGTCCCGCAGTTGGTCGTGCCCACGGCGATGCCAAGCTTTTGCACCGCCCCGGC
>JBIKTU010000195.1:0-4661 GCA_044347965.1 Caulobacter sp. | reverse complement strand
TGCGCCGGGGCGAGGGCGAGACCCTGGACGACTTCCTGGGCAAGCTGGGCGAGATCCCGCTGCGCTACCAGCCGGGCGAGCGCTGGATGTACAGCCTGGCCACCGACGTCTGCGGCGCCCTGGTCGAGCGGGTCAGCGGCGTGCCGTTCGAACAGTACCTGCGCGAGGTGATCTTCGAGCCGCTGGGCATGACCGACACGGCCTTCCATGTTTCCGCCGACAAGACCGACCGCTTCGCCGCCAACTACATGCGGATGCCCGACAAGAGCCTGCGGCTGTCGGATGACCCGACGAAGAGCCCCTACCTGCGCGATCCGACCTTCAAGTCCGGCGGCGGCGGGCTGGTCGGCACGATGGCTGACTACGTCCGCTTCGCCGAGATGCTGTGCCGTGGCGGCGAGCTGGACGGCGCGCGGATCCTCGGCCCCCGCACCCTGGATCTGATGACCCAGAACCATCTGAAGGGCGGGGTCGACCTGACCGAGATGGCCATCGGCAGCTTCTCGGAGACCGCCAACGCCGGGATCGGCTTTGGCCTGGGCTTCGCCATGACCATCGACCAGACGGCCACGGGCGGCCTGTCGAGCGGCGACTACTACTGGGGCGGCGCGGCCTCGACCATCTTCTGGGTCGACCCGGTCGAGGACCTGACGGTCGTCTTCATGACCCAGCTGATGCCGTCCGCCAGCTTCGACTTCCGGGGGCAGCTCAAGAGCCTGGTCTACTCGGCCATCGTCGACTGATTGGTCAGCGGCCGGCCTCGCGGATCCAGCGCGCGTCCTTCGGCGGTTCGGTGAGGGCGCGGCTGGCCGCCACGGCATTGCGAAGGGCGGCCTCGTCAGCCGGCAAGCAGCCGCCGCCCTCCATGGTCAGGCCCGGGAACGGCGCCGTGGTGACGAGGTCCGACAACGTCTCCTCGCGGTCCGTCGGCTTCTGCGGCGTGGGCCCGCAGAGCGCCGGCCAGGAGCGGTACCGGATGATCCGTCCCCGGTCGTCGAGCGTCACCGGTTCAAGGCCGAAGTAGAAGTTGATCTGCTTGTTTTCCGGATCGGTGACGGTGATCTGCCAGACGCGCGGCGTTCCTGTCGCCAGCAAGGCGGCTATCTGGCCGTCGTCCTTCGAGACCTTTCCGCCCTCCGGAAAGGTCAGTTCCCCGTCGCGGTAGATCATCCAGTCGGCGCAGTCGGGCCAGCGGCGGAGCGGCTTGCGCGTATCGACCTTGCAGTTGCCGCTGTCAGCCAGCCACAGACCGTTGCGAAGGTCCGGCGCCCCGGCGTCGGCAGTGTCGAACATGGGCGCGGGCGTCACCACCATGTTGCAGCCGCCCAGCAGCGTCATCGCGGCCATGGCGAGAACCGTCCAGCGAACCATGGTCCATCTCCCGATCGGCGATCACGCGTCCGTGAACATTGCGCCTGAATTGGGTGCACGACAAGCCGCCCTGTTCCCGCCTCAGCCGTTGTTAAGCTTTCTCGGGCAATGAACGTCTCCAGCCTCGTGGAGACACCACACCGTGCCGATGTCCGCCGTCGATCTCGAAAACCGCCTCCAGGCGGCGTTTCCGGACTCCGAGATCGTGATCACGGACCTCGCCGGCGACGGCGACCACTACAAGGCGCGCATCATATCCCCCGCCTTCAAAGGCCTGACCCGCGTGCGCCAGCATCAGCTGGTGAACAAGGCTCTGGCCGACGTGCTGGGTGGCGCGCTGCATGCCCTGGCGCTCGAAACCGCAGCGCCGGCGGACTGAGTCCCGGATGCGCTATCGCTCCTTCGGCAAGTCCGGCCAGGTCGTTTCAGCGGTGTCCGTTCTGCTGGACGGGCGGGTGCGCCGCCCGGCGAAGGAATGGCGCAGCCTCGTCCGGCTGTCGCTGGACTGCGGCATCAACGGTTTCGAGATCGCCGGCGACAACCCCGCGGTCCTCGAGGGCGCCGCCGAGGGCCTGTCGGAGGTCGAGCGCGAACTGCTGTTCGTCACCTGGAGGCCGGAAGGTTTCGCGGCGGATCCGGTCCATACAGTGGAGGCCTTCGTCGCCCGCCTCGGTCTGGATTACCTGGACCTGATCGCCTTTGACCGGCCGCCGCCGCCCCTCGAGGCGTTGCGCGGAGCCCGCCGGGTTCGCGCCTTTGGCCTGGCGGGCCAGGACGCCCAAAGCGACCTTCTGCTCACCGGCGGAGATTTCGACGCCCTGCTGGCCCCCTACAGCCCTGCCTCCGGCTGGAAGGACCGCAACCGGATCAAGGCCGCCGCCGATCGGGACATGGCGGTCGTCGTCCACTCCATCTGCCCCGAGCACATTCTTCCCAAGCCCGAGGGCATCCTGAAGAAGTCGCTGTTCCGTGATCGCGCCAACCCTCTGGCGGGGTCCGGCGGCTATCGCTTCCTGGACAGCACCCCGGGCTGGACGGCCGAAGAGCTCTGCCTCGCCTATGTCCTGACCGAGCCCTCGGTGACCACGGTGCGCTTCGAGGTCGACCGGCCCGAACGTCTCCTGCGCCTGGCCGGGATCACCGAGAAGGATCTGCCCACCGGCGTGGCCGCCCAGATCGAGATGGCGCGCTTCTCGGTCGCTTCGGGTTGACCCGGACCGTCCGCATCCCTAGCTGATAGACCTGTTTCAAAGGCCCAGAGGCTCCCGCCGTGACCGACGCCGCCGTCGCCAACCCCGCCCATGACTGGATCGCCAATACCCTGGCGACGCACCCGGTCGTGCTGTTCATGAAGGGCGAGCCCGAACAGCCCCGCTGCGGCTTCTCCGCCCAGGTGGTGCAGATCCTCGACCACCTCGGCGTCGACTTCGTCGGCGTGGACGTGCTGCAGAGCGAAGCCCTTCGCGACGGCATCAAGACCTATAGCGACTGGCCGACCATCCCGCAGCTCTATGTGAAGGGCGAGTTCGTCGGCGGTTGCGACATTGTCCGCGAGATGTTCCAGGCCAGCGAGCTCAAGCCGTTCCTCGAAGAACAGGGCGTTCTGGAGGCCTGAGCCTCCGGAACCCCGGGCATGAGCAGGCTTCTCGAACCGCCTGGAGACCGGCAGGTCTTCACGCGGACCTTCACGCCCGTCCCCGCTGACATCGACGCCAACGGCCATGTGAATAACGTGGTCTATCTGGGCTGGGTGCAGGACATCGCCATCGCCCATTGGGACTCGCGCGCACCGGCCGAGGAGGCGGCGCGGTGGGCCTGGATCGTGGTCCGGCACGAGGTCGACTACCGCCGCTCGCTCCTGCTCGGCGAGACCGCCCACGCCCGCACCTGGGTCGGCGAGCGCCGCGGCCCGCGCTTCGACCGCTCTGTCCGCATCGACGGCCCGGACGGCGAGATGTGCGCCCAGACCCGCTCGGAATGGGTGCTGATTGATGCGGCCACCAAACGTCCCGCCCGGGTGCCGCCCTGGATGGAAGAGTTGTTCAGCCAGGTTGAGCCGGGTCCCTAGAGATCGAGCCGGTACAGGTCCGTCCCGATGGCGTACAGGCTTGTTCGGCCACCGTCCTTCACGATGCGGATCTTGTTGACGGCCACCCCCATATCCGTCGGCGTCCAGGTCTTGCCGCCGTCGCGGGTCTCGAAGCCGCCGGGCACAGCGCCGACCCATCCACGGTTCTCGTCGACAAAGCCGACGCCGAACGCCCTTACGGCGGCGTTGTCCACCAGCGGAAGCTCTGTCCAGGTCCGGCCGCCGTCGGCGGTCCTGGCGACATAGCGCCGGCTGGCCGCCGGGTCGGGGTTGTAGCTCTGGACCGTGACGTAGCCGACAGCTTCGCTCGGAAACGCCACCTTCCAGGTCAGCTCCCAGGGGCGGCCGCCTTCGTAGACCCGTGTCCAGGACTTGCCGCCGTCGTCGGTTCGCAGGATCAGCGCGGTTGACGCCTGAACATCGGTGCTGGTCGCCCCGGCGATAAAGCCGACCCTGCCGCTGACGAACAGGATGTCGAGGATCATCGCGGTATGGGCCGACAGGTCCTCGGACGTCCAGGTCTCGCCGCCGTCGTGCGAGGTCGCCATCAGGGCTGGCCCGCCAACCCGGCCGCCGGCCCGGATGGTCACGCGATGGTCGAGGACGCCGGCGTTGATTAAGGGCTCGCGGATGACGTTGATTGCGCAGATGCCGGTGACAGCAGGCCCCGTGATCGACACCGGCTCCCACTGCTCGCCGCCATCGCGCGTGCGATAGAGCGGGACTGGGTCGGTCACATTGGGGAAGTAGCCCGGCCCGATGTTGCCCATGAAGCCCAGTTTCGCGTCCACGAAGCCCAGCGCGCGGACAAAGGTCCCGGGCCTGTCCAGCAGCCTGGTCCAGGTCTGCCCGCCGTCGCTGGTGCGGAACAGGCGGCCGAGGCCATTCCCATACCAGCCGGTCAGGCGGTCGAGGAAGACGACATCGTCCTGCTTGCCGCGATAGGGTTCGGTCGGCAGCCTGACCCATGCGGGCGGCGTTGTTTCCGCCCCGGCGGCCAGTGGCCACAGCGCCGCCGCACCGCTCACACCCAGAAACGCCCTGCGATCCATTGCCGACCCCGTCCAAGCCCCGGCCATCAGGCGCCGCCGGGCGTCGAACGGGCAAGTGAATTGGCGGTAAGGTCGGGGCATGCCGATAGCAAAAGGGCCCGGAGATTGCTCTCCGGGCCCTTCGCATTTCGATCCGGTGGTCGGCGACT
>JBIKTU010000196.1:0-4661 GCA_044347965.1 Caulobacter sp. | reverse complement strand
GCCGGCCCGCAGGGACGCGATCAGCCGGTGGGTCAGGTCCTCGCGCAGGAACAGCCGCAGCTTGGGAAACGTCGTGCGCAGCACCGGCAGCGCGCGCGGCAGCAGGAACGGGGCGATGGTCGGGATTACGCCCAGCCTGAACCGCCCGCTCAGTGGCTGGCCGGCGCCCTGGGCGGCCTGCACCAGGTCCTCGGCCTGATCGAGGATGACGCGGGCGCGGCGGACCGCCTCTTCGCCGGCGGCGGTCAGGATCACACCGGACCGGGCGCGGTCGACAACCGGGGCGCCGAGGATCTTCTCCAGCTCGGCGATGCCCGCCGACAGCGTGGGCTGGGTCACATGGGCCGCCTCCGCCGCCCGGCTGAACGAGCCATGGTCGGACAGGAGCCGCAGATACTGGAGCTGTCGCAGGGTGGGGAGCATGGCCGACGATAGACCTCGCTCCGCCCCGCAGCAATGACCCGCTCTATGGATTCGAAAAGAAAGATCGATTGGATTTGTACCGTGTCGCCACCTATTCTCGCTCCTGTCCGGCGCCGACCGACCGCGCCGATCCGGTCCAACCACGCGGCCTGCCCCCCAGGGGGCCGCGTGGCCCGGGAGCTCCTCGCCCCAGCCCCCCGAACGGGCGAGGAGCTCCCGGCCTTCCTCGCTATCGGAACCTCGAAGTCCCGCATCGGTTAGACAGTGAAGGCCGCCGTCGAGAGCGAACCGCTCCGGCCTGGCGCGCCCTCCGGGATCGGCACGACATGCTTTGGACTTTTGGACTTTCCGTCGCCTGCCTGGTCGTCGCCGCGCTTCTTATCCCGGTCGTGACCTTTTTCTTTCCGGAAGCGCAGCTGCTGCGCACCGCCAGCGAGCCGGTAAGGGCGCCCCACGAGACCTGAGGCCGGGTTCGCGCCGGCTCTATGCCGCCTCGAACGCCAGCGGCGCGCCCCAGAAGGCGGCGACCAGGTCGTTCTGCGGGCCGGGCGTCCCGGTGGTGAGGAACCGCCGGCCGCCTGCCGACCCCAGGTCGTACTCAGGGTGGCGCTCGAAATAGCGGGCCAGGGCGTCGGCGGTGGAGTCCGGCTGGTGGATCAGCGGCGTGCCCGGCGGCAGGGCCTCGCGGAACAGGTCGGCGACGATCTCGTAGTGGGTGCAACCCAGGACGGCCCGGTCCGGATGGCGGCCAATACGGCGTCGCAGGGCGTCGACATGGCCGGCGATCTCGGCCGCCAGAACCGCGCGCGACGCGTCCTGCTCGATCAGCCTGGCGAGATTGGGACAGGGTTCGGAGAAGACCGCCAGATCCTGCTTGCGCTTGTCGATCTCGATCTCGAACACCCGGCTTCCGGCCGTGCCCGGCGTGGAGAAGACGCCCAGCACATCGACCTTCTGCACCTGCTCGCCGCGGCGCTCGGCCTCGTGCTCCCAGGGCAGGCCGGTGGCGGCCTCGATGGTCGGGACAATGATCCCCAGGACGTTCAGCGCCCGACCGGTCTCGCGCCTGTAGCCGGGCAGCCAGGTCTGCTGCAGACGGCGAAGGGCGATCGCCGAGGCGGTATTGCAGGCCAGGACCACCACGCTCGCCCCGGCCTCGAACAGCCGGATGCAGCCGGCTTTGGTCAGCTCGACGATCTCTTCGCCCGGGCGGCCGCCATAGGGGGCGTTGGCCTGATCGGCGAGATAGATGAAGTCAGCCGCTGTGAAGCGCTCGACGAGCGCGCGGTGGACGGACAGGCCGCCCACGCCGGAATCAAAGACGCCGATGGACATGACCTCCGCTTTAGAGGTCCGCTTCGCCTAACGGAAGCACATGACGGTCATTACAGTCCGTTCAGGTGACGGTCGGGCGGAATAAGCCTAGGGTCCGGACCAAGGTTTTTTTCGATCACGGAGCGATCATGCACCGACGTGAACTACTCATCGGGGGCGCGAGCCTCTTCGCCCTTTCCGGCTGCGCCTCGGCTCGCGGGTTCATCGGGGGCGGCGCCGCTCCCGCCACGCTCGCTGAAGACGCCGCCGTCGCCCGCGCGGTGCTGCCGAAGCAGACGCCGAGGGCTGAACTCCTGCAGACCTGGACCGGCCCCTACGGCGGCGTGCCTCCGTGGGACAAGGTGACGGCCCCCAAGCTGCGCGAGGCCATCCTCGAGGGCATCGAGCTTCAGCGCGCCGAGTTTCTGGCGATCGCCAACAATCCCGCGGCTCCGACCTTCGCCAACACCCTGGTCGCCATGCAGATGGCCGGCGCGCCGCTGGACCGCGCGCTGTCGATCTTCGGCGTGATGACCAGCAACATCGGTTCGAGCGACTACGAGGCCATCGACACCGAGGTGTCGCCCCTGCTGTCGGCGGCCAGTGACGAGGTCACGTTCAACGAGGCGCTGTTCAAGCGCGTCAAGGCCGTGGCCGACGGCGCCGGCGCCGCCGGCCTGACCGCCGAACAGACCCGCGTGGCCACCCGCAGCCGCGACAGCTTCGTGCGCAATGGCGCGGCGCTGGACGCGGCGGGCAAGGCCGAGCTGGGCCGCATCAATACCGCCCTGTCCAACGCCTTCACCAGCTTCGGGCAGAAGGTCGTCGCAGACGAGAAGACCTGGACTGTCATCCCGACCGAGGCCGGTACGGCCGGCATGCCGGCGTCCAACAAGGCGGCCGCCGCCGCAGCGGCCAAAAGCCGCAACGTCGCCGGCTGGGTGATCGTCAACACCCGCTCCAGCGTCGATCCCTTCCTCACCTTCGCCAGCGACCGGGGCCTTCGCGAGCAGGTCTGGCGCAAGTTCGTGAACCGCGGCGACAACGGCGACGCCAACGACACCAACGCCACCATCGCCCAGATCGTGAAGCTGCGGTCCGAGCGGGCGAAGCTGCTGGGCTTCGCCCACCACGCCGACTGGCGGATGCAGGACACCATGGCCAAGACGCCGGCCAAGGCTATGGATCTGATGAACCGCGTCTGGGCCCCGGCCAAGGCGCGCGTCGTCGAAGAAGTGGCCGACATGCGCCAGATCGCCGGCCATGACATCGAACCCTGGGACTATCTCTACTACGCCGAGAAGGTCCGGAAGGCGAAGTACGACCTCGACGCCAACGAGATGAAACCCTACTTCGAGCTCAACAACGTCAAGCGCGGCGCCTTCTACATGGCCGAACGCCTGTACGGCTTCGACTTCATCCCGCTGGCCGCCGGAACCGTCCCGGGCTTCCATCCCGACGTCGAGATCTTCGAGGTCAAGGACAAGGCCAGCGGCCGTCACATCGGCCTGTTCTACTCGGACGACTTCGCGCGCCCGGGTAAGCGCTCAGGCGCCTGGATGACCACCTACCGCGCGCACTCGACCTACGACGGCCCCGAGAACGTGCTGGCTTCGAACAACAACAACTTCATCAAGGCCGAGTCCGGCCAGCCGCTGCTGATCTCGCTGGATGACGCGCAGACCCTGTTCCACGAGTTCGGCCACGCCCTGCACTACCTGTCCTCGACGGTGACCTATCCGGCGCTGGGCAACACGCCCCGCGACTACGTCGAGTACCCCTCGCAGGTTCACGAGCACTGGGTGCTGAGCCGGCCGATCCTCGACGGCTTCATGAAGCATGTCGAAACCGGTCAGCCGATGCCGCAGTCCCTTGTCGACAAGATCGAGGCTTCGGGCACCTTCAACCAGGGCTATGCCACGGTCAGCTTCCTGTCCTCGGCCCTGGTCGACATGGACCTGCACACCCAGGCCACGCCGCCAGCCGACATCGACGCCTTCGAGCGCGAAAGCCTGGCCCGGCTGGGGATGCCCAAGGAGATCGTGATGCGGCACCGCCTGCCGCAGTTCAATCACCTGTTCACCTCCGACGCCTACTCGGCCGGCTACTACTCCTACCTGTGGTCGGAAGTGATGGACGCCGACACCTGGGCCTACTTCGAGGAGTCGGGCGACGTGTTCAATCCGGACATCGCCAAACGCTACAAGGCGATCATCCTTGCCGAGGGCAACACCACCGACCGGGCCGACGCCTATCGCCGCTTCCGCGGCCGGGACCCGGACGTGAAGGCGCTGCTCAAGGTCCGGGGCTTCCCGACCAACTAGACCCGATACAGGGGCCGCGGTTCGAAGGCGCCGCGGCCCTTGCCTGTTCGGGCGGGTCAGGACGCGCCTCTGACTCGTCCGCCTTGATTTCCCGGCCCTTTCCGCGCATAAGGCCGGCCTTCCGGCGCAGATGCAGTTCAGCGCCCTCTACCGTCACGACCCCGGCCGGACTTCATGGCAGGACGAGGACGGCGAGGCCCCCCGTCGACGTGATCGTCCACGGGGGCGAATTGCGTTTGGGCCATCCGACCTGGGATGACGGTTCAGAACCCGAATGTTCGAAGGCCTTACAGAACGACTTGGCGGCGTGTTCGACCGGCTCTCCGGGCGCGGCGTGCTCGGCGAGAAGGACATCGACGAGGCGCTGCGCGAGGTTCGCGTCGCGCTGCTCGAGGCCGACGTCGCCCTGCCGGTGGTCAAGGACTTCATCGCCAAAGCCCGTGAGAGCGCGCTCGGCGAGGCGGTGATCCGCTCGATCCGCCCCGCCGACCAGGTGGTGAAGATCGTCTACGACGGCCTGGTCGAGATGCTGGGCGGCGAGGAGCCGACCGGCCTGCAGCTGGCGCTGAACCCGCCCTCGATCATCCTGATGGCCGGTCT
>JBIKTU010000194.1:0-4666 GCA_044347965.1 Caulobacter sp. | reverse complement strand
CATGGACATGGCCCGCGACCTCAAGCGACGCGGCCGGCAGGTGTTCCTCGACTGGAAGCTGCACGACATCGGGGCGACCGTGGAGAAGGCGACGGCGGCCGTCGTCGGAACCGGCGCCTGCGATCTGTTGACCGTCCACGCCCAGCCACAGGTGATGAAGGCGGCGGTGAAGGGCCGGGGCGGGGCGACCGGCGCGAAGATTCTCGGCGTCACGGTGCTGACCAGTCTCAGCGGCCAGGACCTGGCCGAGATCGGCTACGGCATGGGGGTTGAGCAGCTGGTCGAGCGACGCATCCGTCAGGCGGTGGACGCCGGCGTCGACGGGGTGGTGGCCAGTCCGCACGAGGCAGCCCTGGCCCGGCGCATCGGCGGCCCGGACTTCCTGGTGGTGACGCCCGGGGTGCGGCCGGCCTGGGCCGGGGCGGACGACCAGGCCCGCGCGGCGACTCCGGCGGACGCTCTGGGCGCCGGCGCCAGCCACCTGGTGGTCGGCCGCCCGATCACCGCCGCGGGCGACCCGCGTGAGGCGGCGCTGAAGATCGCGGCGGAGATGGCGGGCGCCTGACGGAGCGTTGCTGCGGCCGCCTCGGCCCTAGTGACGCGGCTTGTGAGACGGCTTGTGGTACGGCTTGTGCGGAGGCCTGTGGGGCGGGCTGTAGCCGCCGCGGCCGCCAATGCTGACCCGCGCGCTGGCCGAGGCGCTTGAGTAGGAATAGGACGACGCGCCGACAACGACGTAGCCGCCGCCCCCGCCACCGCCCGCGATGTACTCCGGCCCGACGCCGCCGCCACCCCAGAAGAAGCTGTCGTTCAGCGTCACCTCGCCCCACCCCGACGGCGGACAGCCGTGCGGCGGATGCGGCGGATGCGGCTGTGGCGGCGCGCAGGGCGGCCGGGGCGCGCAGCAACCGGTGCTGTAGGCCGGGGGCGGCGCCGGGGCGCAGCAGCCGTAGGCGGTCGGGGGCGGTGCAGGCGGAGGCGGCGGCGGCGGCGCGGGCGGATGGTCATACCCGCGGGCGCAGCAGGGCGGCCTGATGCCATACCCCTGCGGTACGCCGACATACCCCTGCGAAGCGCCGTAGCCCGGGGCGAAGGCCGGCTGGGCGACGTAGCCGCCCTGATAGGGCGACCCCTGGGCATAGCCCTGCGGGGGCGCGGCGCCGCCGCCGGGCTGGTAGACCTCCGCCGGGGTGACCGTGCCGTCGTCCTGGACGAAATAGATCTGGTACTGAGGCGTCTGCGCCGAAGCGGCCCGGGCGAGCACGAGGAGGCTCAGCACCCCCAGGGTCAGCCTTGCGAACCAGGTCATGGCGCCTCTCCGGATTGCGAGGGGCGAACACTGGTCCCTTCACACCCCGCGCGCGACCGGTTGCGCCTCAGGGGCGAAGGGATCGTGGCCGGAGTTCGCGCGTGACGATACGGGCCGGCCGGCCGGCGGAAGGCGGATCAGAAGTCGACCGCGATGCCCTTGCGCTCCCAGTCGCCATAGCGCGTCGGCTCCGGTCCGGCCGGGCCGCCGGTCTCGGCGGTCGGGTCGGCTGCCTCGGCGGCGGCGCGGCGGTCGGCGGCCTCCGCCAGCGCGCGGCGGGCGGCCGGCGTCAGGCGCTTGTCGGGATTGGCTCCCGGCGGAAGCGGGCCGTCGCTGTCATCATGCATGGACAAGGCTTAACCGGGCTCCGGTCTGGGGACAATCACCCCCGAAGATCTGGAGCGCAACGCGGACGGCGCAAGGGCTTGCCCAAACTCCCCGCCGGCCGACGCCCCTCTTGCGCCCGGGGCCGCAAACGGGCACGGGGCGCGGTGTGAGCGAGATCGAAGACGCAGGCCTTCCCGCGCGGGAAGCGGCCGTACAGTTCCTGGAAGCCGCCCTGGCGCGGCGCGCGGGCCTCGACGAGGCCCTGTCCGCGCCCGCGGCGACGCGGCTGGACCCCCGCGAGCGCGCCTTCGCCCGCGCCCTGACCATGGCGACGCTGCGCCGGCTGGGGCCGATCGACCGGGCCATCGGCGCCAAGCTGACCCGCGAGCCGCCCGAGCGGGTGCGCACCCTGCTGCGGCTGGGCGTGGCCCAGCTGTTCTGGATGGGCGTGCCCGACCACGCGGCGGTCTCGACCATCGTCGCCCTGACCGACAAGGCCAAGGCCACCCGGCCGTTCAAGGGGCTGGTCAACGCCATCCTGCGCGGCCTGCTGCGCGACGGCCCGCCGGTCGACGATCCCGAGGCCCTGGCGCCGGAATGGCTGATGGCGCGCTGGAAAGCCGCCTTCGGTCCGGAGACCGGCCGCGCCGTCGCCGCGACCATCGCGCTGGAACCGTCCACCGACCTCACCGTCCGCGACCCTGCCGACGCAGAGGCCATCGCGGCCCTGCTGGACGGCGAGGTGCTGCCGGGCGGCAGCGTCCGCACCCCGCTGCGCGGCGACGTCGCCGAGTGGCCGGCCTTCACCGAGGGCCTCTGGTGGGTGCAGGACGCCGGCGCGGCCATCCCGGCGCGTCTGCTGAACATTCAGCCCGGCGAGACGGCCCTGGACCTCTGCGCCGCCCCGGGCGGCAAGACGATGCAGCTGGCCGCCGCCGGCGCGACCGTGGTGGCGCTGGACCGCTCCGCCGACCGGCTCAAGCGGGTGGCGGAGAACCTCGCCCGCCTGAACCTGGAGGCGGAGATCGTCGCCGCCGACGGCATCCTGTGGAAGGACACGCGCAGGTTCGACGCGGTGCTGCTCGACGCGCCCTGTTCGGCCACCGGCACCTTCCGCCGCCACCCGGACGTGCTGTGGGCCGCCTCGCCGCTGGACATCGCCAAGCTGGCGGCCGTTCAGAAGCGGCTGCTCGATTCCGCCGCCGACCGGGTCAGGCCCAGGGGCCGGCTGGTCTACTGCGTCTGCTCGCTGGAGCCGGAAGAGGGCGAGGGCCAGGTCCGCGCCTTCCTCGCCCGGCGTCCGGACTTCGATCTGGACCCCATCGAGCCCGGCGAGGGCGGGGCACCCGAGGCCGCCGTGCCCGACGGCTGGCTGCGCCTGTTGCCCCAGCACCTGCCCGGCGGGGTCGACGGCTTCTTCGCCGCAAGGCTGGTCCGGCGGTTCTAGAGCCGCCGTCGACTACCCAACGCCGTCGTCCTCGGGCTTGTCCCGAGGGCCCCTCGCTCAGCCCTCACGTGAGAGTGTGATCACATCCGCACCTGCGACCCGACGCAGGGGTCCTCGCCACAAGGGCGAGGATAACGGTGAGTTTCGGAACGGGTGTTTGACCCCTCCCGTCCTTGTTCCGTCGCGCCGGCGCGGTTAGACCAGGGCATGCCCGCCCCGATCATATCCCCGTCCATCCTGGCGTCCGACTTCTCCAAGCTCGGCGAGGAATGCCGCGCCGTTGAGGCCGCCGGCGCCGACTGGCTGCACATCGATGTGATGGACGGCCACTTCGTACCCAACATCACCATCGGCCCGGACGTGGTGAAGGCGCTGAAGCCCCACGTCTCGATCCCGTTCGACGTCCATCTGATGATCGCGCCGGTCGACCCCTATCTGGAGGCCTTCGTCGCCGCCGGGGCCGACATCGTCAGCATCCACCCCGAGGCCGGCCCGCACCTGCACCGCAGCCTCAAGCGCATCCGCGAGCTGGGGGCGAAGGCGGGCGTGGTCTTCAATCCTTCCACGCCCGTCGAACACATCGAGTGGATCCTCGAGGATATCGACCTGCTGCTGGTCATGACCGTGAACCCCGGGTTCGGCGGCCAGAGCTTCATCCCCGGCCAGCTGCGCAAGATCGAGCGGCTGCGGAAGATGGTCGACGCGGCCGGCCTCGACATCCAGATCGAGGTCGACGGCGGGGTGACGCCGGTGACCGCGCCGCAGTGCATGGCGGCGGGCGCGACCGCCCTGGTCGCCGGCTCGGCCGTGTTCAAGGGCGGCCCCGAGGCCTACGCCGGCAACATCGCCGCCCTCAAGGGCGGCTGACCGGCGCCGTGGACGCGCCCCGCCTGCCCTCTCCGTCCTCCGCCGCGCTCGCCGTCCAGGCCGCGGGCGAGGGCGCGCGCCGGTTCCTGGAGCGCGAGTGGTTCGGCACGCCCTTCCATACGATGACCATCGCCGGGCCGAGACCCGACGGTCTGGCCGCCAATCCCCGCGACCTGCGGCCGGTGGATCTTGAGCGTGGCCGCAAGATCCTCGGCGGCGTCTTCGACCTGGCCGGCGCCCAGCTGGCTGTCGGGCCGCTCGGCGATCCCTTCGACCGGGCCAGCCCCGACCGGCGCTTCGCCGTCGCCCTGCACCGCATGGACTGGCTGGGCGACCTGCTGGCGGCCGGCGACGCGGGGCCCAAGACCGGGCTGCGCCTCATCGCCGACTGGCGACGGGTGTTCGGCCGCTGGAACGGGTTCTCCTGGGGGCCGGACATTCTGGAACGCCGGGTTTTCAACCTGGCCTGCGCCGCGCGCCGGCTGACCGCGCCGGCCTCCGACGCCGAGCGGTCCGTGTTCCTGCACGACCTGGCCCGACAGGCCCGGCATCTGACCCGCATCAGCCAGGCGCCCGACCGGGCGCTTGAGCGGGCCGCGGCGGCCGGCGTCGCCGGCTGCGCCCTGGCCGGGGAGGCCGGAGAGCAGCTGATCGACCTGGCCATGGTCAGGCTGCGCCGGGAGCTGCCGCTGACCGTGGGGACCGACGGCGTCCAT
>JBIKTU010000193.1:0-4678 GCA_044347965.1 Caulobacter sp. | reverse complement strand
GGCGCGGGCGCGGGTGGCGATCTGTTCGGCGCCGTTGGAGTGGCCGTCCAGCCCGGGCTTGCCGATCAGGTAGGTGAGGGTGCGGCCCAGGACCTCCGACACCCGCTCGACGTCACGCTTCACGGCCTCGATGTCCTCGGCGTCCTCGCCCGTGGCCACCACGACGGCGACGCCGGTCGGGCCGCGGTATTCGCCGAACACCTCGCGCAGGGCGAAGGCCCATTCGCCGGTGGTCACCCCCGCCTTGGCGGCGACGATGGAGGGCTCCATGATGTTGCGCCCTTCGCGGGCGGCGGCCTTCAGGTCGGCGATTGCGGCGTCGGCCGCGCCCTGGTCACGCGCCGCGCGCCAGGCCTTCAGCCGCTCGACGACGCCGGCTTCCAGCTTGGGATCGACGGTCTCGATCGAGCCTTCGCCGGCCGACAGGGGCGAGACCTCGGTGTCGGTCCAGCGGTTTACGCCGACCACGGTCAGGTCGCCGGTCTCGACGGCCCGCACCCGGGCGGCGTTGGAGCCGACCAGCGCGCCCTTCATGTAGTCGATCGAGGCGGCGGCTCCGCCGTTGGCGTCGATCCTGGCCAGCTCGGCCAGGGCCCCGGCCTTCAGCTCGGCGACCTTGGCCTCGACCACATGGCTGCCGGCGAACAGGTCCTCGTACTCCAGGAGGTCGGTCTCATAGGCCAGCACCTGCTGCATGCGCAGGCTCCACTGCTGGTCCCAGGGCCGCGGCAGGCCCAGCGCCTCGTTCCAGGCCGGGAGCTGCAGCGCCCGGCAGCGGGCGTCCTTGCTCAGCGTCACCGCCAGCGCTTCCAGCAGGATGCGGTAGGGGTTGTTCTCCGGCTGCTGCTCGGTCAGGCCCAGGCTGTTGACCTGCACGCCATAGCGGAATCGGCGGGCCTTGGCGTCCTGGACGCCGTAGCGCTCGGCCAGGATCTCGTCCCACAGCACCGTGAACGTCCGCATCTTGCAGAGCTCGGTCACGAACCGGACGCCGGCGTTCACGAAGAAGCTGATCCGCGAGCAGACGATCTCGAAATCCTGCTCGGGCACCTGACCGCCGGCCCGCACGGTGTCGAGCACCGAGATGGCGGTGGCCAGCGCGAAGGCCAGCTCCTGCTCCGGCGTCGCCCCGGCTTCCTGCAGGTGGTAGCTGCAGACGTTCATCGGGTTCCATTTGGGAACCTCGCGATAGCACCAGGCGATCATGTCGCCGATCAGCGTCAGGCTGGGCTGCGGTGGGAAGATGTAGGTCCCGCGGCTCAGGTATTCCTTGATCAGATCATTCTGGGTCGTGCCCTGCAGCGCCGAGCGCGGCGCCCCCTGCTCGTCGGCCAGGGCGACGTACATCGCCAGCAGCCAGGCCGCCGGGGCGTTGATCGTCATCGAGGTGTTCATCTTGTCCAGCGGGATGCCGTCGAACAGCGTCCGCATGTCGCCCAGGTGGCTGATCGGCACCCCGACCTTGCCGACCTCGCCCTTGCTCAGGATGTGGTCGGCGTCATAGCCGGTCTGGGTCGGCAGGTCGAAGGCCACCGACAGGCCGGTCTGCCCGGCCGCCAGGTTGCGGCGGTACAGGGCGTTGGACTTCTCGGCGGTGGAGTGGCCCGCATAGGTCCGGAAGATCCAGGGCGCGTCCGGCGCATGCTGGAAAGGCTTGGTGCTCATCGTGGTCTCGCGCGTCCCGGCGTTTCTTGTGCTTTTGCGAGATGATGCGCGCAGACTTGCTGCGGCGCAACATTTCACTTGCAACGATATCGGACCTGTCACACGATCATGCCCCTGCGGTGGATGAACGGCGGTGTCTGAGGGCACAGTCTTGCGCCTGACGCGGGAAAAACACCGGACTGGAGGCGACGTGCGATTGTACGTCGCGGAAGGGCCGCCAGACGCCGGAACACCAACCGGCGCTACTGCATTGCAACAGAAACGCGCCACGGGACTGACGACATGACAACCGCCACGCTCGAAAAGACGCCCGTGAAGGACCTGTACGAAATCGGCGAGATCCCGCCGCCGTACCACGTCCCGAAGAACATGTACGCCTGGTCGATCCGCAAGGAGCGGCACGGCCGGCCCGAGACCGCGATGCAGGTCGAGGTGGTGCCCACCTGGGAGATCGGCGAGGACGAGGTCCTGGTCCTCGTGATGGCCGCCGGGGTCAACTACAACGGCGTCTGGGCCGCGCTCGGCGAGCCGATCAGCCCGCTCGACGGCCACAAGCAGCCCTACCACATCGCCGGGTCGGACGCGTCCGGCATCGTCTGGGCCATCGGCAGCAAGGTGAAGCGCTGGAAGCTCGGCGACGAGGTGGTCATCCACTGCAACCAGGATGACGGCGACGACGAGGAGTGCAACGGCGGCGACCCGATGTTCTCGTCCAGCCAGCGTATCTGGGGTTACGAGACGCCGGACGGCAGCTTCGCCCAGTTCTGCCGCGTGCAGTCGCGCCAGCTGCTGCCGCGCCCCCGGCACCTGACCTGGGAAGAGTCGGCCTGCTACACCCTCACCCTGGCCACCACCTACCGGATGCTGTTCGGCCACAAGCCGCATGAGCTGAAGCCCGGCCAGAACATGCTGGTCTGGGGCGCCTCGGGCGGCCTGGGCGTCTTCGCCACCCAGCTGGCCGCCGTCGTCGGCGCCAACGCCATCGGCGTGGTCAGTGACGAGGACAAGTTCGACTTCGTGCTCAGCCAGGGCGCCAAGGCCGTGCTGAACCGCAAGGACTTCAACTGCTGGGGCCAGCTGCCGACCGTCAACGGGCCGGAGTTCTCCGACTACATGAAGGAGACCCGCAAGTTCGGGAAGGCGATCTGGCAGATCACCGGCAACAAGGACGTCGACATGGTGTTCGAGCACCCTGGCGAGTCGACCTTCCCGGTCTCGGTCTTCCTGGTGAAGCGCGGCGGCATGGTCGTCATCTGCGCCGGCACCACCGGCTTCAACCTGACCATGGACGCCCGCTTCCTGTGGATGCGCCAGAAGCGCGTCCAGGGCAGCCACTTCGCCAATCTGATGCAGGCCAGCGCCGCCAACCAGCTGGTCATCGACCGCCGCGTCGACCCCTGCCTGTCGGAAGTCTTCACCTGGGACGACATCCCGGCCGCCCACGAGAAGATGCTCGATAACAAGCACCTGCCCGGCAACATGGGCGTCCTCGTCTGCGCCCAGCGCCCCGGCCTGCGCACCTTCGAGGAGGTCCAGGAGATCTCGGCGGAGATGGGCTGCTAGGCGGCCCGAACTTCAAGCGCGCGTTTCAGGCGGCGGCTTCCGAGAGGGGGCCGCCGTTTGTGCGTTGGGGGCGCAGGTCGG
This sequence comes from Caulobacter sp., assembly GCA_044347965.1. Taxonomy (GTDB): domain Bacteria; phylum Pseudomonadota; class Alphaproteobacteria; order Caulobacterales; family Caulobacteraceae; genus Caulobacter. The sequence goes on along the minus strand of JBIKTU010000193.1, from coordinate 1,369 downwards.
CGTTCGACCTGGAGCGCACCTCATCCCGTCTTCCCGACGGAGGCCGGGATCCATCTTCCTGCGCGCGGGCCTGTGGACCCCGGCCTTCGCCGGGGAGACGGAAAATGGGGAATGTCCCAGTCCGCCTTCCGCCCCGCCGTCATGGCCCGACCTGTTCGGGCCACCCATGCGTGGTGGGCCGGAAGGCTTTGCGTGCTTCGACACGCGCCTGCGGCGCTGCTCAGCATGACTATGAAAGACAGCCTTACTTCTCAGTCATCCTGAGCAGCCGCGGAGCGGCGTGTCGAAGGACGCACCGCATGGGCTGCGTTCATGGGTGGCCCGAACAGGTCGGGCCATGACGGGGAGAGGGGTGGCGATCCGGGTCAGCTACGCTTCGCGAAGCCGTCCCCGAAGCGAGACTCCCGAGACCTATACTCCGGAGACAAGGCGGGACATCCGACCCCTTTGCGGGACATCGCGCCCCGCGCCCGGGCGGGGATCGCCGCACACCGCCTGCCACCGGCGCCATACTGGGCGGATGCGGCGTTCGATCATCACGGAAAAGGGCCCGCGAGGCCTTGAGCGGCAAAGGGTCAGAGTCTGCCGGCCCCCGCCGGCCGAGCGGCTCCGGCCCGCGCCTGACCCTGCCTGGCCGGTCGCCTTGTCTCCCCATCCGCCGCGCGCCGGCGCCGGCGTCTTGAGCCCCAAACCGGTGTGCGAGACACCTGAGACACATCAGACGTCGCCCGGGCCTCGCCCCGCCCCGTCAGGCCGGTGCGAACCTGGCCTGCAGCTGTTCGACGAGGATCGACCCGGCCCTGACCGGCCCGGACGGGAAGGCGTTCGACACCGCGACCAACGCCACGCCTCTGGCCGGGGCCACGATCGCCGTCGCGTGCCACATGGTGTTGGACCCGTCATGGCCGAGGCGCGGCCCGCGCGCCCAGAGCTTGTCGGTGGCGACGCCCCAGCCGAGGGCGTAGTCGGCGCCGGGCGCCGGCGTCGTCAGGCGGGCGATGGTGTCCGGTGTCAGGTAGTCGCCGCCCCCGGTCAGGAACAGCCGAAGGAACTTCGCGTAGTCGTCCAGCGGCATATGGACGGTCCCGGCCGGGCCCAGCGCGGGCGGATTGTCCGCCGTCCCGGCCGGATCAACGGCCTTGAGGCCGCCGATGCCGAAGGGCAGGGACCGGTGGCCCCAGGGCTGGTCGCCGGTCGGCGCGCCGAAGCCGGCGCCGGCCATGCCCAGCGGTCGGAACAGCCGGTCTGTGATCGCCGCCTCCCAGTCGCCGCCGGTCAGCCGCTCGATGGCCGCGCCGGCGACGACGAAGTTGATGTTGGCGTATTCGAAGACGCCCGGTTTGCCCTTCGGCGGGGCGGCCAGCGCCTT
>JBIKTU010000192.1:0-4745 GCA_044347965.1 Caulobacter sp. | reverse complement strand
AACCAGACGTCGGGGTCGGCTTCCAGGAAGCCCAGCAGGTTGGCGGCGGCCAGCAACTCCGCCTTGGCCAGCGTCTTGCCCTCGCCGTGGGCGGTCTCCAGCGCCTTGGCCAGGGCGAAGAGCTCGGCATAGGCCTTGGGCGTGTTCAGGTCGTCCGACAGCGCCTCGATCACCCCGGCCGGCGGCACGGCGTCCTCGACGTCGAGCCCCTTCACCCGCTGCAGGGCGCCGTACAGACGGTCAAGCGCCGAACGGCTCTGCTCGATCAGCGACGGCGTCCAGTCGAGCGGCTGGCGGTAGTGGGCGCTGAGCAGGGCCCAGCGGATGACCTCGCCGGGCGTGGTCTCCAGCAGCTCGTGCGGGATGATCACATTGCCCAGGCTCTTGGACATCTTCTCCCCGCTCATGTCGAGGAAGCCGTTGTGCAGCCAGTAGTTGGCGTAGGTCGGCAGATCGTGGGCGCAGCGCGCCTGGGCCAACTCGTTTTCATGGTGCGGGAAGGTCAGGTCGATGCCGCCGCCGTGGATGTCGATGGGCAGGCCCAGGACCGCCTCGATCATCGCCGAGCACTCGATATGCCAGCCGGGACGGCCGGCGCCCCAGGGGCTGGGCCACTCGGGCTCCCCGGGCTTCGACGGCTTCCACAACACGAAGTCGGCCGGGTGGCGCTTGTAGGGGGCCACCTCGACGCGGGCGCCGGCGATCATCTCGTCCAGCGGCCGGCCCGACAGCTGGCCGTAGTCAGGGAAGGCCTCGATCGAGAACAGGACATGGCCCTCGGCCGCATAGGCCGCCCCGCGCGCGATCAGGGCGGCGATCTGGTCCTGCATGGCCTGGATATGGTCGGTGGCGTGCGGCGCCAGCGTCGGGGGCAACGCCTTCAGCGCATTGGCGTCGGCGTTGTAGGCGGCCAGGTAGCGGTCGGTGATGGTCCTGATCGGCACGCCCTCGGCCGCGGCCTTGGCGTTGATCTTGTCGTCGACGTCGGTGACGTTGCGGGCGTAGACCACCGCGTCCTGGCCGTAGAGGTGGCGCAGAACCCGGAACAGCACGTCGAACACCACCACTGGCCGGAAGTTGCCGATGTGGGCGTAGCCGTAGACCGTCGGCCCGCAGACATACATCGTCACCCGCTCCGGATCGGCGGGAACGAAGGGCCGCTTTTCGCGGGCCATGGTGTCATAGAGCTTCAGGGACATTTCAGACTGACGTTACGTGAGAGGTTGCCGGGTCGGCGGGGTGTCCCATATAGCTTTCAGCAGCGGGCGAAGCCACGGCTCCCTGCGGCGATTAACGGGTGGCACGCGCAATTCCGGGGCGACAGGCGCTCTGGCGCAACTCAGCCCAGGAAAGACCCCCTCTCCAATGGACTCTACCGCCAACGAGCGAACCCTGATCGGCGCCTCCGGTCTTGATCTTGACCCCGTCAAGCGGCCGTCCCGCGAGGAGGCCATGGACGCTGTCCGCACCCTCATCGCCTGGGCCGGCGACGATCCCCGCCGCGAAGGCGTCCTCGACACCCCCAAGCGCGTGGTCGACGCCTATGGCGAGTGGTTCGAGGGCTACCGCGCCGATCCGGCCAAGGAGCTGTCGCGCATCTTCGAGGACGTGCAGGGCTACGACGACATCGTGTTCCTCAAGAACATCGAGGTCGAAAGCCACTGCGAGCACCACATGGCGCCGTTCCTGGGCAAGGCCTACGTCGCCTACATGCCCACCAACCGCGTGGTCGGCATCTCCAAGCTGGCCCGGGTGGTCGAGATCTTCGCCAAGCGTCTCCAGACCCAGGAGACCATGACCCAGCAGATCACCGACGCCATCTGCGACAGCCTCAAGCCCGCCGGCGTGGCCGTGCTGATCGACGCCGAGCACCAGTGCATGACCACTCGCGGCGTGCACCACCGCGACGTCTCGACGATCACCACCCAGTTCCGCGGCGTCTTCAAGACCGACCCGCACCTGCGCCAGCGCTTCCTGGACTTCGTGAACAAGGCCTAGGTCCCCTTCCCTCCCCTTCATGGGGAGGGACAGACCCGCGCAGCGGGTCAGGGTGGGGAAGTGTGGGGACAATCGCAGGGCTCGGCGGTACCGTCCTCAAGCCCCACCCGCCCCTGCTTCGCCTCCGGCTTCGCAGGGCCACCCTCCCCATGAAGGGGAGGGAGAGGAATTGACCATGCCCCTCTTCCCGACCGCTCCCGACACTGCCGCTCTCGAGCGCGGCGCGACGCTCAGCCCCCGTTTCGACGCCAACGGTCTGGTCGCGGCCGTCGCGCAGCACGCCGACACCGGCGAGGTGCTGATGCTGGCCTGGATGAACGACGAGGCGCTGCGCCTCACCCTCGACACTGGCCAGGCCCACTACTTCAGCCGCTCGCGCAATGCGCTGTGGAAGAAGGGCGAGACCAGCGGTCAGCTGCAGGACGTCGTCGAGCTTCGCGTCGACTGCGACCAGGACGCGGTGCTGCTGAAGGTCCGCCCGCGCGGCGACGGCGGCGCCTGCCACGTCGGGTTCCGCTCCTGCTTCTACCGGGCCGCGACGGCGGATGGATCGCTTGAGGAGCGGACCTAGACCCTAGCCTTCCACCACCGGTCCCACGCCGACGCCGGTCTCGCGGGCGACGGTGAAGCTCTTCACGGTCGCGGTCGTGTAGTCGGTCGACAGGATGGTCGAGACGGCGATCATGTCGGCGCGGGCCTGATCCCGGGTCAGGGTCAGCAGCACGAAGCCCTTGGCCGCCGAGTTGGCGTACTTCACCTCGGGATTGCGCTGCACGAAGGCCTCGCCCAGCGGCAGGCCCGGCAGGATGTCGGAGAAGCCGGGGCTGGTGACGCCCGTCGTGCCGAACTCCGCCGCGACGCGGTTGCGCCGACCGTTGTCCCACAGTTCGTTGGCCCAGAAGCTGTGGCTGTCGCCGGCCAGCACCACGGCGTTGGCGTTGGTCGCCTTGAACATGTCGTAGACCCGCTCGCGGGCGACCGGGTAGCCGTCCCACATGTCCAGGCCCAGCGGCAGGCCCAGCGCCGACAGGACCGACGACTGCTGCACCGGCGCGCGGGCGTAGTCGGGCAGCCGGCCCATCATGTCGGCCCAGGCCGCCTCGCCCAGGGTGGCGCGCAGGTTGGGCGGGCAGACGCGGGCCATGACGATCTGGTTGCCCAGCACCTGCCAGGCCTCGCCGGCCTTGACCGAGCGATCGAGCTCGCCGGCCAGCCACTTCTCCTGGCGTTCGCCCATCAGCTGGCGGCCCGGGTCGTTGAGGATCTTGAGGAAGTGGGCGACGTCCGGCTTGCCGTCGACGACGGGCAGGGTCTTGTCGGTGTAGTCCAGCGGCTCGTCGCGCGCCGTCAGCCGGGTCTCGACCATCATCAGGCTGGCCAGGTCGCCGAACCGGAACGACCGCCAGGTGGCTTCCAGCAGCCCGCCTTGGGCCGGCTCGCGGACCGGCATCCACTCGTAATAGGCCTTCAGGGCCACGGCCTTGCGCGCAGCCCAGTCGCCTTCCGTGGACAGAGTATGATTTTCGGCCCCGCCCTGCCAGCTGTCGTTGGCGGTCTCGTGGTCGTCCCAGACGACGATCCAGGGCGCGCGGGCGTGGGCCGCCTGAAGCTGGGGGTCGGACTTGTACTGCGCGTGCCGGGTCCGATAGTCGGCCAGGCTGAGGATCTCGTGAGACGGGACGGGCTTGCGCTGCGCCGCCGCCGGCGAGTTCATGCCGTAGTCGCCCGACGCCGCGCCATACTCGTAGATGTAGTCACCCAGGTGCAGCACGGCGTCGACCCGCTCCAGCGCCGCGATGGCGCCGTAGGCGTTGAAATAGCCGGCCGGGTAGAGCGAGCAGGAGGCGACGGCGAGGACCACGTCCTTGGTCGAGCCTTCGGGCAGGGTGCGCGTGCGGCCGACCGGGGAAAGACGCCCGTGAACGTCGAAGCGGAACCAGTAGTCCGTGCCCGGCTTCAGTCCGGTGGCATCGACCTTGACCGTCCAGTCCCGGTCCGCGGAGGTGCTGAAGGGGATGGCGCGGGCGCCCCTCAGGTCGGGAGAGGCGGCGATCACCACCCTGCCGGTGACTGTTCCGGTCGAGCCGGTCGCTTCCGGAGTCAGGCGGGTCCAGAGGATGACCCGGTCCTGCAGCGGATCGCCGCTGGCGACACCATGGCCATAGGTGACGTTGATGGCGCTCGCCTGCGCCGATGTCGTCGCCGCGCTGGCCCCGCCGAGGCCGAGGAGGCCCAGGGCCCCACGTCTGTTGATCCGCATGCCCTGATCCTCCCCGATCATTTTTCTGGTTGGCCGGAACAGTGCGACGCCTGCTCCGGCCCGTCCAGTGCCGGGCTGGTACTTCCAGCCCATGGTGACGCCCCACATCCGCGGCCGGCCGCCGATGAAGGTCGGCAGGCCCAGCGAGTCGCCGGTGTTGCCCGCGTCGATGATGTAGCTCTCTTCCGTCAGGTTCGTGACAAAGACTCCGACCGTCCAGGATCCGGCGTCCGGTTCCTCTTGCCCGATCATCCTGAGCAGCCGTGTGGCGGCGTGCCGAAGGACGCAGAACCGCGCCGCGATCCATGGCGCTGGCGTCAGCGCTCAGGTTGACGATTGAACCCAGGACGCGCGCCACGGACGGCTGTAGAGTCGCCGCCACCCAGACCCCGAGGAGTTCCCTTGTTCAGCGAAGGCCTGCATATCCCCCGCGAGAAGCTGTTCAAGGCGGGCGCGATCACAGGCCGCGAGGAGAAGGCGACGGGCA
>JBIKTU010000379.1:0-2996 GCA_044347965.1 Caulobacter sp. | reverse complement strand
GCCCTCTATGGGCGTGCGTCGCGTCAGGAAGCTCATGATCCACCCCTCCCCCAAGGTAAGTGGCTGCAGATTGGACTGCTCCGGCCCGCTTCGCCAAGCCCCCGGCTTGCGGTCACGCGCTGTGCGGGGCAGCCTGCCGCCCGATCCGTGGAGAGAGCACCGATGATCCGTCGCAACACCGCCGTCCTGCTGCTGGCCGCCAGCGCGCTGGCCCTGGGCCCGGCCGCCATGGCGCGCGAGCCGTCAGCCCCGCCGGCCGCCTCGACCCCGCCGTCCAGCGCGACGGCGGCGCAGGCGGCGCTGGACACCCTGATCGTCGACTACGAGGCCTGGAAGAATGCCGAGGACCCGCTGTCGGCCGGCGCCAACGGCGACGCCGAGGCGCTGTCGAAGCTGCCCGACGTGACCCTGGCCGCCGACGCCCGGCGCAGGACGGCGCTGACCGCCTTCCAGGTGCGGCTGACCGCCATGGACCCTCAGGGCCTGGACGAGGACGGCAAGCTCAATCACGCCTTCCTGGGCCGCGTCATCGATGGACAGCTGCAGGCCATAGCCTTCGACACCGGACGCCTCGCCTTCTCGAGCGACGATTCCTGGGACGGCTACATCGCCTACCTGGCCCAGGTGGCACCGATGACGGGCAAGGCCGACGCCGAGGCCTGGCTGAAGCGCGTCGCGGCCTTGCCCGGCTGGTACGCCAGCAATACCGAGAACGCCCGGCGCGGGGTGAAGACGAAGTTCACCCAGCCTCGGCCCATCGCCGAGATCGCGCTGGCCCAGGCGCGCAAGGCCGCTGCCGCGCCGGTGGAGGCCGACCCGACCCTCGCGGCGCTGGACCGGCTGCCTGCAACCGTCTCCGACGCCGACAAGGCGGCGCTGAAGGCCCGGGCGACAGTGATGGTCCGTGACGGCCTGCGCCCGGCCCAGGCCCGGTTCGTGACCTTCCTGGAGAAGGAGTATGTGCCGGCGTCGCGGCCCGGCCTTGGCGTCGCCACCCTGCCGCAGGGCAAGGCCTACTACGCCTGGCTGGCCAACCGCTTCACCACCACCAGCCTGACGCCGGAGGAGATCCACGCCATCGGCCTCAAGGAGGTCGCCCGTATCCGCGCCGAGATGGACGACATCCGCGCCCAGACGGGGTTCACCGGCACGCACGCCGAGTTCCTGGCCTACCTGCGCAAGGACCCGAAGTTCTACGCCCAGACGCCCGAGGACCTGCTGGAGAAGGCCAGCGAGATCGCCAAGCGGGCCGATGACCAGCTGCCGCGCTTCTTCGGCGTGCTGCCGCGCCTGCCGTACGGCGTGCGTCCGGTGCCGCCGGAGATCGCGCCGACCTATACGACCGGCCGCTACTTCACCGGCAGCCCGCGCCTGGGCATCGCCGGCGGCTACATGGTCAACACCTATGCGCTGGACCAGCGGGCGCTGTACGAGCTGCCGGCGCTGACGCTGCACGAGGCGGTGCCCGGCCACCATCTGCAGATCGCGCTGTCGCAGGAACTGGAGGACGTCCCCGCCTTCCGCCGCGACGCCGACATGACCGCCTTCACCGAAGGCTGGGGCCTGTACGCCGAGCGGCTCGGCATCGAGATGGGCATCTATCGGACCCCCTACGAGCGGTTTGGGCGGCTCAGCTACGAGATGTGGCGCGCCTGCCGGCTGGTGGCCGACACCGGCATGCACTGGATGGGCTGGACCCGCGACAGGGCCAAGGCCTGTTTCACCGACAACAGCGCCCTGTCGCCGCTGAACATCGAGGTCGAGCTGGACCGCTACATCTCCTGGCCCGGCCAGGCCCTGGCCTACAAGATCGGCGAGATGAAGATCGTCGAGGTCCGCGCCCGGGCCGAGGCGGCGCTGGGCGACAGGTTCGACGTCCGCCGCTTCCACGACGCGGTGCTGCTGGCCGGCCCCCTGCCGATGGACCTGCTGGAAGCGCGGATTGATCGGTGGATCGCGGCGGAGAAGGCGCAGACGAGCGATTAGGCTAGACCCCGGCCCCTTCCCGCTCATCGCCGCCAGGCTGCGCCGGCCCACGCCCTGTGATCTGCTGGTGGAGCCGCGTCACCGTACGGCTGCCGGTGGTCTCGAACAGCCACGGGAAGACGCCGTGCAGGATCGCGCCGATCCCGCCGAGGATCATGGTCGCGCCGAACCTCGTCGCCACGCCGAAATGCCGGCCGTAGGACTCGCCGACCGCGTTCGGATGACGGGTGAAGGGGTTCATGGCGGGGCGGGCTCCAGCGTCGGCGGGACGTCCAGTGATCGCGCGGCGCACCGGCCCGGGTCAACCGTGCCGGCGCCCCTTCACTCGTCATCCTCGCCCTTGTGGCGAAGACCCCTCGGTGAGCTTCCACGTGAGAGCGTGAGCTATCTCCACACCTGCGACCGGCAGAGGGGTCCTGGGCACAGGGCCCAGGATGGCGGTGCGGAGCGTTCCGCGATTGCGCCCCCGATACTACTCCGTCCAGATGTCCGTCACGCCGCCCTTGCGGTTGAGCATGTGGGTGGCGCGCTTGATGACGGCCAGCAGGCGCTCGACGCGCTGGTCCTTGTCGTAGGTGAGGTTCGAGCGGGCCATGCCTTCCAGCATGAACCGGGCGAGGTCGCGGCTGGCCTGGAAGCGGGGCCCGGCGCCGGCGTGCAGCATCTTCAGGAAGTGGTCGCCGATCTGCGCCCGGTCGAACTCGGCCTGCGCCGGGGCCAGCAGGGCGCTGATCAGCGGATCGGTGCGGGCGGCCGTCTCCAGCTCGGCGAAGGCCATGAACGGCTCGCGGTGCAGCAGCTCCCAGTAGCTCTCGATGGCGTGTTCGGTGACGTCGCCGCCGGCGGGAAGCTCCTCGGCCGCCGCCTTGAACATCGACGAGCGCTGGGCCTGGATGTGTTCGATGGTCGCCTCGAGCAGGCTCTCGCGGGTCGGGAAGTGGTAGAGCATGGCGCCGCGGGTGATCCCCGCAGCCTCGGCCACCGCCGCGTTGGTGGTAGCCGCATAGCCC
>JBIKTU010000191.1:0-4753 GCA_044347965.1 Caulobacter sp. | reverse complement strand
GCGGGTCGTCAGCACCGACCCGCAGGACGCCGACTTCGCCGGCAAGCCGCTGGTGATGCGGGTCACGGGCTGCACCGACCGCGAGGTCCGCATCCCCTTCGCCGTCGGCGAGGACCGCTCCCGCACCTGGGTCATCACGCGAACGGCCGACGGCCTGAGACTCAAGCACGACCACCGCCACACCGACGGAACCGAGGACGAGCTGTCGCAGTACGGCGGCGAAACGGAAACCGAGGGCTCCGTCGCACGGCAGGAATTCCCGGCCGACGCCTTCAGCCGCACCCTGTTCCTGGGCAAGGGCAATCCGGCCTCGGTGACCAACGTCTGGGCCGTCGAGGTCCATCCCGGCAAGACCTACGCCTACGAACTGCGTCGTCCGAACCGCTTCTTCCGGGTCGAGTTCGACCTGAGCAAGCCCCTCTGACCTCAGGCCAGCGGCTTCACCAGCGGCTTGCCGCGCCGGTAGGTCATCAGGAAGGGCGAGTCGCCCGCCGCCAGCGATCGCAGGATCGCCTCGGTGATGTCGAACAGCGGTAGCTTCAGCGCCTCGTCGAGCGGCCGCCAGGCCAGGTCGGCCAGCTCGGGTGATTCCGCCGCCTCGCCGACCGCCAGGTCAGCGTCGGCGACGAAGAAGCGGGCGTGGAAGCGGACCGGGCTGTTGGTCGGTGTGATGGCCCTTGCCGCGACCGACAACGCGCCGTGCTCAGCCGGCAGGATCAGCCCGGTCTCCTCGGCGGTTTCGCGGATGGCGGCGGTCGCCAGGGCGGACGCCAGCCGGCCGGGCGCGGCGGCGCGGCGCACGCTGTCCTCGGCCAGCGCGCTGAGTACAGGCTGATCGAAGTCGGCGCGATCCAGCTTGCCGCCCGGAAACACGAAGACGTCCGGCGCGAAGCGGGACTTCGCCGGTCGGCGGCCCATCAGCACCGTGGGGCCGGCGCGCTCGCGGCGCAGCAGGATCAGGCTGGCGGCGTGACGGGGCCGCACCGGGCCGCTCACAGGTGCTCCAGCCGGCGCGCGCCGTTCAGAAACCGCATGAAGGGGATCGGACGCGGGCCCGACGCCAGCCGCTCGGCGATCTCGGCGACCACGAAGCGGGTGATGTTGGGCAGGTCCAGCGCCAGGGCCTCGTCGAGGTCGACCCATTCGATCTCGTCCAGCTCGCCGCAGTCGGGGCGGCGCTCCAGGCTCAGCAGCGAGGAGGCTTCGGCCATGAAGAACCGGGCGTCGAAGCGCTTGGGGCGGTAGGGCGGGGTGATGGCGCGGGCGACGTAACTCAGGGCGGACAGGTCGGGCAGGGCGCCGGCCTCCAGGAACGGCCGCCAGGCCCCCGCTCCGGGCCGCACGGGGGCTTCCTTCGCCAGCAGCAGCCCGGCCTCCTCGAAGGTCTCGCGGATCGCCGCCAGGCCCAGGGCGCGGGGCAGCAGGGGGCTGTCGTGGCGGGCGGTGAGGATCAGCTTGGCCTTGACGTCCGGGTCGAGCTCGTTGGCCGACGGGGCGTTGAAGTCGCCCCGGTCGACCCGGCCGCCGGGAAACACCCACTTGTCGGGCATGAAGCTGTGGCCGCCGTTCCGACGGCCCATCAGCAGCCGGGGCTTCTTCGCGTCCCGGCGCACGATGATCAGGGTGGCGGCGTGGCGCGGCTTCACGGCCTTGCCGCCCTTGTCGCGCATGGCCCCGTCGCTGCGGGGATCGTAGTTGGGGTCGAGCACGGGTCCGGTCATGCGCGAAGCATAGGCTCCGTCGCGACGGCCTGAAAACCGTGACCCAACGTCATTCGACCGGCGCCAGCGGCTTGAGGATCAGGATCGACAGGTCCCGGTCAGGCGTCCAGTTGCGCTTGCGCACCTCGAAGGTGGTCGGCCCGATCTTCTTCACGCCGCTGGCGCAGAAGCTGACCAGATTGGCCGGGTCGCCCTTGTCGATGACCATCCGGAAGTCGCCGATGGGACCGGCCCAGTTGCCGCCGGTCTTCAGGACATAGGCCACCCGCTGTTCGGTGAAGGGGGCGTATTCGGCGGTCCCCTGGACCTTCTTCACGCCCGCGAGGAAGGCGGAGTCGATGCAGTAGCGGTCGCGGATTTCGCCCCACTCGGGCGTCGTCATGACGGACGACGAGCCCACGATGGTCCCGACCGAGCCACCGGTGGCCGGTTTGTAGCTGTGCTCGACCACGATCTCCCGCCCGGCCGGGAAGGTCTGCTCCCAGTGGAAGGTGGTCTTCAGGATCCAGGCGGGGTTGAAATGCTTTTCCCAGCCCTTGCCGGCGTCGAACTCGTCGAGAAGAGCCAGACCCAGCCGCACGGCCTCGTCCTGGTCGGCGGGCGACAGGGCGTCCAGCCGCGCGATCACGCCGTCGACGTGCAGGGCCAGCGGCACGCCGCGCGCGGTCAGCCAGGCGGTATGGTCGACGTCGTCGACCAGCGCCTTTTGCTCGACGGCCATCTTCACGGCCTTGCCGTCGACGAGCGTCCGGAAGGCCAGCAGGTTGGCCGGGTCCTCGCCGCCGGGGATGTGGGTCTCGTGGTAGTAGAACGCCGGCCCGCCGATGTCGGGCATGGGGAATGCGACCCGGGTGGTGACGTCCTTGCCCGAGGTGTTCACGAACACGTAGCGGACGCGAACCTCGTCGGCCGAGATGTAGAGGTCCTCGGACTTCATCACGATGGCGTCGGTGCGCGTCAGGACCAGCCCGCCGGCCGCCAGTTCGGCGGTCGAGTCGTTGGCGATGGCCGGCCCGGCGAGCGCCGCTCCAAGCAGTGCGGCGAGCAGGATGTGTTTCATCGAAGAGCTCCTATCGGCAGGGAGCGTAACAGGGCCGGGGGGACAGTTTAAGGTGTCCCAAGGGACATCTTAAACTGTCCCCGCCACCGTCGCTGGAGCCGATCGTTCGCGCGCCGTCGCGGCCCCCAGGTAGTTGAGCTCGATGGTCACGCCGTTGGGGTCGTTCAGGAATAACTGGCGGATGGGGGCGTCGGGGACGCCGATCTCGCGGTAGGCGACGCCCAGCCCGTCCAGACGGGTCTTCACGGCGTCGATGTCGGCGATGGCGAAGGCGACATGGCTGAGCGCCGCCGCGTCGCAGCCGACTCCCGCCGTGGGCCGCGTCATAAGGTGCACCACCGGCCGGTCGCCCGCGTAGAGCCAGTGGCCGTCGAAGCTGAAGTCCGGCCTCCAGCGCTCGGTCAGGCCCAGCACCTCGACATAGAAGGCGCGCGTCTCGGCCAGGCGGTCGGTGGCGATGTTGATGTGGTCGAGATCGAGGATCATGGCGCGCTCCGCCGTGTTGCAGGTATCGGATCAACGCCCGGCCTCTATCACGGTGATCGGCGCGAGGCGCGCCTTCGTCAATCCCGGCCCGGAGCCAGCGTCGTCGCGATCTCCAGCAGATCGATGCCGGCCGCGCCAAGCACCAGGACGAGGGAGATGAGGATCACGGTGTAGACGGCGTTGGCAACGATGGACTGCGCGACCGCCTTCCAGAACGTCCCCTTCAGCGTCTGCTCGACGATCTCGGGTCGCGCGTCCGAAACCACGCCGCCGGCGAACTGGGAGAGCACGCCCGCGGCCTGGGCCTCGAAGGCCTCGATGGTCTGGGACGTGTAGGCGGAAACGTAGGCGGCGACCTCAGCGGCCTTTGGCGATCGCCCGTGGTCCGCGAGGTACTTGCGGACCCATTCGCGCTTGGCGGACTTGTAGAGGCCGTAGGCAATGAACCCCTGAACCTTGTTGCCGTTCTGGACAACAAGCCGCTCGTACATCGTGTTGTGGGTCACAGCCTCGGCACGGTCGGTGGGTGACTGATCGCCTGCTCCAGCGCGGTGTTCGCGCGGCCACAGGCCTTGTCATAGGTGCTTGCCGACATGACCCGGGTCGCCCAGGCGCCACTCCGCAGGTCCCGGAATACACCGTTCGCGTTCGAGACCGTTGTCGCCCGGTCCACTGTGAATCGCTTGATCATCGGCCTCATGATGCATGTTATGCGGGAATATTCAACATATGTCGTATAGGTGGTGAGCCTTCCCGCTATCGCCGCTTCCCCTTCCTCACGCCCTTGGGGACGCCGCCGCGCTTGGGGCCGCCGCGGCCGGGGTCCTTGCCGAAGTCGCCGCGACGACGCACGCCCAGACGGGGCCTCGGCGCGTTGGGATCGGCCCTGGCCGGCTCGCTGAGCATCTCGAACAGCAGGCCGCCGGTCACCGGGGTCGCCTCGCGCAGCCTGACCTGAACCGCCATGCCCAGCGGCCAGCGGGCGCCGCTGCGCTCGCCGACCAGGGCGTGGCTGCGGTCGTCATGGACGAAGAACTCGTCGCCCAGCGAGGAGACCGGGATCAGGCCGTCGGCGCCGGTGTCGACCAATCGTACGAACAGGCCGAACCGGGTCACGCCGGTGATCCGGCCTTCGAACTCGGCCCCGACCTTGTCGGCCAGGAAGGCGGCGACGTAGCGGTCGGTGGCGTCTCGCTCGGCGGCCATGGCCCGGCGCTCGGCGTGGGTGATCCGCTCGGCGGTGTCCTTGATCTGCTTGATGTCCTCGTCGGTGAGACCGTCGGAACCCAGCCCCAGCGCGCGGATCAGGCCCCGGTGAACGATCAGGTCGGCGTAGCGGCGGATCGGGCTGGTGAAGTGGGCGTATTTCGCCAGGTTCAGCCCGAAGTGGCCGATGTTCTCGGCGTTGTACTGCGCCTGCATCTGGCTGCGCAGGACCACCTCGTTGACGATGTCGGCGTGCGGACCCTCGCGGGTGTCGTCCAGC
>JBIKTU010000190.1:0-4757 GCA_044347965.1 Caulobacter sp. | reverse complement strand
GTCGGTGTCCTGGATCCACGTGTAGTCGCCGCCGATCTCCAGACCGTCGAAGTCGCGCCTGGTGATGAAGTTGACGACCCCGGTCATGGCGTCAGAGCCATAGGTCGTTGAGGCGGCGTCCTTCAGAATCTCGATACGTCCGATAGCCGCCATGGGAATGCTGCGGGTGTTGACGAACGAGCCGGACACCAGCGGCATCCGCCGGCCATTGAGCAGGACGAGGTTCCGCTCCGGGCTGAGGCCGCGCAGGTTTACGCTCTCCGACCCCTCGAAGCCCTGCCCCTTGCCGGCCTGCGAGGAGTTGGAGTTGCCGATCGAACCGGAGGCCTCGGGCATCGCGCGGATGACATCCACAAGCGCGGGGGACCCCTGGGCCTCGAGCTCCTGCGAGGTGACGATGCGCAGCGGAAGGGCGTCGGCCTGACGCGCGGTCAGCAGGCGCGAGCCGGTGACGACAACGGCTTCAACTTCAGGCGCTTCGGCCTCGGCGGCGCTCGCCGCGCCTGACCAGGCGCCTGCGGCGATGGCGGCGGCGATCGCGGTGCCGCAAAGATAGGTCAGTCTCATGGTGTTCCTCCCCCGGCCGGGACGCATTGTTCTGCTTTCTTGGCCGCGGTTGATGGTCACGGCGCACGAGGCCGCGATCAAGGCGTCGAACGCCAACCGGGATCGGACTATTAAATTGATATTATTAGGTATTTCAGACTTCGATCAGGTCGTTTTCGGAACGGATTAGCCGGTGAATCCGCGCACGGTCCGGGGCCCTCGCGCCCATGAATAGTGCGGACCGGGATGATCGTTCGCTCAGGAGTAGCCGTGTCCAACCCATCGCCCTGGCCCGGGAAGATCGGCCGCACCTATAGAGAGTCCTCACCCTGGCTCGAGCCGCCCGTGCGGCCTTCCGCGACGGCTCCGAACGTGGTGGTCATCGTGCTGGACGACGTCGGGTTCGCGCAGCTCGGCTGCTACGGTTCGACCATAGAGACGCCGCACATCGACGCGCTGGCGGCCGGGGGCCGGCGCTATACCGGCTTTCACACCACCTCGATGTGCTCTCCTACGCGGGCGTCGCTGCTGACCGGCCGCAATCACCATGCGGTGGGCATGGGCATGATCGCCGACATGTGCACGGGCTTTCCAGGCTACCAGGGGCAAATCGGCAACGACTCGGCGACTCTGGCTGAGATGCTGCGTCCGGCAGGGTACGGGACGTTCGCCGCCGGCAAATGGCACCTGACGCGCGCGCGCGACATGACCGCCGCCGGTCCGTTCGACCAGTGGCCGCTAGGTCGAGGCTTCGAGCGGTACTACGGCTTCCTCTACTCGCTGGTCGATCAGTGGCACCCCGAACTCGTCGCGGACAATCACTTCATCCCCGCGCCGGATCGCCCCGGCTACCACCTCAGCGAAGACCTGGTGGACCAGACCATCGGCATGATCCGCGACCAGCAGGCGGGACGCCCGGACCAGCCCTTCTTCGCCTATCTCGCGTTCGGCGCCTGCCATTCGCCGCACCAGGCCCCGCGCCCCTTTATCGACAAGTACCGCGGCAAATTCGACGAAGGCTGGGATGTGATGCGGGAGCGCTGGCACGCGCGGCAGATCGCGCTGGGCGTGATCCCGCCCGACGCCGTCCTGACCGGGATGAACCCGGGGGTGCGTCCCTGGGCCGACATGTCCGACGACGAACGGCGGCTGTGCGCCCGCCACCAGGAGGTCTTCGCCGGCTTCCTAGACCACACCGACGCGCAGATCGGCCGGCTGACCGACTGGCTCAGGTCAAGCGATCTGCTCGACAACACCCTGCTTGTCGTCCTGTCCGACAACGGCGCCACGGCGGAGGGCGGGCACTTCGGAGACATCAATCTGCGTCGGTACATCCAGGTTCTGGAGGAGTCCTTCGAGGAGAAGCTGGCGAGGATCGACGACCTGGGCAGCGACCGCCTCTGGAACAACTACCCCGCCGGGTGGGGCCACGCGGGCAACACCCCGCTGAAGTGGTTCAAGATGCACACCCACGGCGGCGGCGTGCGCGATCCGCTGATCATCCACTGGCCGGCGCGGATCCCGGACGGGGGCCAGATCAGCCACCAGTTCTGCCACTGCTCGGACATCGTCCCCACGATCCTGGAGGCCTGCGGCTTGGACGCGCCGGAAACGCACCTGGGCGTTCCCCAGCAGCCGATCACCGGAACCAGCCTGACCTACACCTTCGGAGAGCCGCACGCCGCCGCACGCAAGTCGGTCCAGTACTTCGAACTCATGGGCCATCGCGGCGTATGGGCCGACGGCTGGAAAGCGGTCACCCACCACGTGGAGGGCGCCGACTTCGATGAAGATGTCTGGGAACTCTACCACCTCGACACCGACTTTTCCGAGGCCCGCGACCTGTCGGTCGAGCATCCCGAAAAGCTGCGGGAGCTCATCGCCCTGTGGTGGCGGGAAGCCGAGGCGAACCATGTGCTGCCGCTGGACGATCGCAACCGCGAGCGGATCGGGCTCACCTACTGGGGGCCGCCTCGCCGGCGCTGGCGCTTCCAGCAGGGGATGAACCGGGTCTCAGGCTACGCGGCGCCATCGGTAGCCAACCGCTCCTATCGGATCGTCGCTGATGTGGACCTGTCGCAGGATGCCGAGGGGGTGATCCTGTCTGTCGGAGGCCAGGCGGGCGGCTATGTGCTGTTCATCCAGGATGGCAGACTTGTGCACGAGTATGTCGGCCCGGACCGGCGATGGATCCTCGAGTCGGCCGCGCCCCTGCCGCCCGGGCGTCGCCGGCTGGCGTTCGAGTTCCGCAAGACCGGCCGCTGCACGGGTGTCGCCAGCCTGCTCTGCGACGACGGCGTTCTGGCCACGGGCGAGATGCGGGGCATGTGGCCGGCCGGACCAACGGCTGGCGGCGTCTGCTGCGGCTACAACGAGGCCAGCCCCGTTAGCGACCGTTACGTACGTCCTTACGCCTTCACCGGCTTCATCCACGATGTCGTGGTCGAGTCTGCCGTGGACTACGTCGACGATCCGGCGCTCGCCGCGCACATGGCGCTGGCCGAAGACTGAGCCGCCCTATGCGTCGCCGGATTTCGCGGCCAGGGCGCCCAGCGCCCTGGTCCGGAACTCGGTGGGCGTCAGGCCCGTCTCGCGCTTGAAGGCCCGGTTGAAGGGGGCGAGCGACTGGAAGCCGCTGTCGATGGCGATCGTCGAGATCGGCACCGGCGCCTGCTCGGGATCGGCCAGGGCGTCTCGCGCCTCATCGATCCGCCACTGCCCGACGAAGGCGTTGAAGTTGCGATACCCGAGCCCCTGATTGAGCAGATGCCGCAGCCGGTGTTCGGGCACCCGCAGCTGCTGGGCGAGGAACGAGATTCTCAGGTTCGGCGTGCGATAGAGCCGCTCTACCCGCATGAGCCGGTCAAGCTGGGCCGCCAGGGACTTCTCGGCCGGGGTCAGCGGCGCGACCGGCTCGTTGCGGGTCTGGCTGTTGGGTTGGGCGGTCTTGGGCTGGCCAAACAGTTCGGGTCCGGCCTGACCGAACACGATAATCCCCAGCAGGCTGCTGCCCAGCAGCGTGAAGGCGGCGAACAGCGAGGGCTGGCGGGGCGCGAACGTGAACAGCTCCATGGTCTGCACGAAGGCGACCCCGATCGAATAGAGGCTCGCGAAGATGTAGAGCGGCGTCACGATCAACCGCCGCCGTTCGACCAGGTCGCTGCTCCAGCTGCGCACCACGATGACCAGCACATGGAACATCAGCCCGACGGTGATGAAGTTATGGAACAGCCAAAGCGGCCGGGCGATGTCCGGCGGACTGAGCTTGGCGACGATCGCATTGATCAGCACCACGGCCAGCGGGATGATCTTCCGCCAGTCGAACTTGCGCGACTCCTGGAAGAACTCCGTGACGAAGATCCAGGTGAGGCTGGCCCCGATCACGGACGGCAGGTCGACCACCAGGTACCACAGGCCCAACGGGCCCACGGCCGGCGGGAACTGGGCGATCACATGGGCCATCTTCGAGACGTAGCTGAGCGAGCCGCTGATGCGGCTGGGGGTCCGTAGCGAGCGGGCGATCACGATCGCCGTCGCAAGGTACAGGCCGGCCGCGATGCCGCGAATGATGGTCTCGAGCAGCAGACTTGGCTCACTCATCCGGCGGTCGCCCCTTCCCCGGCCATCAGCGCCGCCCCCCTCTTGACCGACCCGCGATCCCGGTGGTGCCCGGACCATGGGCGTCGAGCAGACCCGCCGTCAATCGGCACGACCGCGTTCCGGCGAGGCTCCGACAGGACGCGTGTTCGCATCCGGACACCATGCGGCTCGGGCGCGCGGCGAACAACCCGATCTCTCAAGTTTATATCATTGTTTTTTCAGTCTTTTTCAGATTTCGACAAGTCGATTTCGAAGCCGATCAGCCGTCTCCGGGAAACGGCTTGCATGCCCTCCCCGCCGCCAATCATCTGGCCGCAACAGCCCGCCAAAGCCGCGCTTCGACCAAGCTCGGTTCGCCGCGCCCCGCTGATCCAGTTCAACGCCAGGGCCCCTTCGGACATCATGCCGGACCAGTTTGACTTCATTATCGTCGGGGCGGGCTCGGCGGGTTGCGTGCTCGCCAACCGCCTGACCGAGTCCGGCAAGCATCGCGTCCTGCTGCTCGAGGCGGGCGGCTCCCACAAGCGCCTGATGATCGACATGCCGGCCGGGCTTGGCCACGTCTTCTACGATCCCAAGGTCAACTGGTGTTACACGGCCGAGCCCGATCA
>JBIKTU010000005.1:0-15108 GCA_044347965.1 Caulobacter sp. | reverse complement strand
GACCGACAGAATCAGACCGGAGATGACGGCGGCCGCGCGCATGCGGCGATCCTAGCCAAACCCCGCGCGGGCGGCGATAACCACGCCATGGGGAGGCGTGCATGACAGGCTGGACACTGGGGATCATCGGCGGCTCGGGGCTGTACGCGCTCGACGGGCTGGAGGACCGCGCGACCTTGCGGATCGAGGGACCGTTCGGCTCGCCCTCGGACGATCTGGTCACCGGGCGCATCGGCACGACCCGTCTCGTCTTCCTGCCGCGCCACGGCGTCGGGCACCGGATCCCGCCCAGCGACATCAACGCCCGGGCCAACATCGACGCGTTGAAGCGGGCCGGCTGCACCGACGTGCTGTCGCTGTCGGCGGTAGGCTCGCTTCGCGAGGACCTGCCGCCCGGGACCTTCATCGCGGTGGACCAGTTCATCGACCGGACGGTCAGCCGGGCGAGCAGCTTCTTTGGGCCCGGTCTGGCGGCTCACGTCTCGATGGCCGATCCGGTCTGCCCGCGTCTGGCCTCTCTCGCCGCGCAGGCTGGCCGCGCCGCGGGCGCCACGGTGGTGGAGGGTGGGACCTACCTGGCCATGGAGGGCCCGCAGTTCTCCAGCCGCGCCGAAAGCGAGCTCTACCGGTCCTGGGGCTGCGCCGTGATCGGCATGACCAACATGCCGGAGGCCAAGCTGGCCCGTGAGGCGGAGCTGCCCTACGCCTCCATCGCCATGGTCACCGACTACGACTGCTGGCGGGTTGGCGAGGCGCCGGTCGAGGTCGGCCACATCCTTGAGGTCATGCACGCCAACACCAGCCGGGCGAAGCTACTGGTCGAGCAGCTTGCCCGGGCCCTTCCGGCCGAACGCCCGGCCTCGCCGATCGACAGCTGCCTGGACTGGGCGGTGATCACCGCGCCGGAGGCCCGCGATCCCGCCATGGTCGCCCGGCTGGGCGCCGTGGCCGGCCGGGTTCTGGGCGGGTCGAGCTAGACTTCTCCCCTGGCCCCGCCGGACCGCTGGAAGTGCTTCAGCGTTCGCAACATGGCCAGACGGGCGCTGTCGGCATGGTGGCCGGCGCCGGGCGCCACGAAGGCGTGGCCGGCGTCGTACAGGTACAGCGGCAGGTCAGGGTGCGCCGCCGCGACGGCTTCGACGTCGGCCGGCGGAATGGTCTCGTCGGACTTGCCGAAATGCAGCAGGGTCGGGACCTTCGGGATCAGGTCGATGTGGTTGGCGATATCGCCGCCGTAGAAGCAGGCCGCCGCCTGCAGCCCGTCGCACACGGCCGCCGCCGCCCACATCGTCGAGCCGCCGAAGCAGAAGCCCATGCCGAACACCGGACCTTCCAGCGCGTCAATCGCGGCCTGCACCCTGCCCGCGCAGGCCTGGCCCCAGCCGGTCGCCTCGCCGAGCGCCAGCCGATCCGGCAGGATCTCGATCCTGACGTTGTGCTCGGGGAAAGGCGCCTCGCCGTCCAGCAGGCTGGGCGCGACCACCTCATAGCCCTGGGCGGCCAGGGTGTCGGCGAGCTCCCGGATATGGAGCGTGACGCCCCAGATGGCGTGCAGGATCACCAGGCCGCCGCGCCGCGCCTCCAGCGCCGGGGCGTGGTAGGCCGCCAGCCGCTCGCCGGCCCGGGTGGTCAGGATAACGCGCTCGCCCATCCTCAGCCGGCTCCGTTGGCCTCGAACAGCGCCACGGTGCGCTGGCGGGCAAGCTCGGCGTCGGCGAGGTCGGAGTCGGGCCGACCGTCGTTGTTGAAGCCGTGGCCGGAGGCTTCGTAGATGTAGACCGGGACCTCCGGATGCGCCGTCTGGACAGCGGCCTTCACGGTGTCGGCCGGGATATGGGCGTCCTTGCGGCCCAGATGGACGATCACGGGGCAGGAGAGGGGCAGGGAGGCCATCCCGACCACCTGGCCGCCGTAGTAGCTGGACCCGGCGCTCAGGCCCTTGCAGCGCGACGCGGCCAGCCAGACCATGGTCCCGCCGTAGCAGTAGCCGACGATGAACACCGGCCCCCGGGGCGCCAGGAAGTCGATACAGGCCTGGATGTCGCCCATGGCGTTGTCCGGCCCGTTGGCCATGGCCCGGGCCACGCCCGCCTGGAGGCCGGCGTCGTCGTGCCCGGCGGTGAAGCCCGCCCCCTGACGGTCGAACATCGACGGCGCGACCACCTCGTAGCCTCGCGCCGCCCAGCGGGCGACATCAGCCTGGACATACGGGTCGAGGCCGAAGATCTCCTGGATCACGATCACGCCGCCCTTGCGCGTCCCTTCCGGCTCGGCGTGCAGGGCGTTGAAGGCGAAGCCGTCGTGGCCGGCGGTGAGGGTGATGGTCGTGGTCATGGCGCGCTCCCTGCTTTGGCCTCGACCTCTGCCCGCCGATCGCGTCGTTGACAAGCCGCCGGCTTTTTACATAATAACGGTTATGCCAAAGATCGTTGATCATGACCTTCAGCGCCGCACCATCACCCAGGCCGCCATCCGGGTGATTGACCGGGTGGGGCTGGACGCCGCTCGCCTGCGGGACGTCGCCCTGGAGGGGCAGGTCACCACAGGGGCGGTCACACACTACTTCGGCAGCAAGGACGAGGTGCTGGAGGCGGCCATGGCCGAGGTCGTCCGCCGGATTCTCGAACATCCGGGGGACCAGACTTACGGCCGCGAGCCGATCTTGCGCCCGATCGAGGCTGTGGCCGCCTTCCTGCCGCTGGACGAGGAAAGATTGCGGGACTGGCGTGTCTGGTTCGCCTTCTGGGGACGGGCCGCCGTCGACGCGCGCTATCGGGCGCTGCACCGGGGCTACTACGCCGACATCACCGCCAGCCTGACCGAATCGCTGAGCCTGCTGCGCGACGCAGGCCGGCTGCGCGGCCAGACCGACCCCGCGATCCTGGCCGACGCCGTGATCGCCGCCGTCGACGGCATCGGCGTGCGCGCCACCCACGAACCGGAGAACTGGCCGCCCGCGCGCCAGGTCGCCACCCTGCGGCTCCTGCTGGAGCCGATCCTCTCGCCCGACTGACAGGAGCTTTGCATGCCCGCTCTCGTGACCCTGCCGCCGACCGCCTCGATCGACGAGATAATGGCCGTGCTCGACCGTGACGGCGCCCTGATTGTCCGTGATGTGATCGCCCCGGATGACATCGCCCGGCTGAAGGACGAGGTCATGCCCTATGTCGAGGCCACCCGGCCCGGACAGGACGGCTTCACCGGCTTTCGCACCACGCGCACCGGCGCCCTGGCCGCCCGGTCGGCGGTCTGTCGGGAGCTGATCATGAACACCATGATCCAGAGCCTCTGCGAGCGGGTGCTCAAGCCCAACTGCGAGCGGTGGCAGCTCCATCTGGGCCAGGTAATCCGCATCATGCCTGGCCAGGGGGCCCAGCCGATCCACCGCGACCGGTGGGCCTGGGGCCCGTACATGCAGGGCATCGAGCCGCAGCTGAACACCATCTGGGCGGTCAGCGAGTTCCGGCGCGAGAACGGCGCCACCCAGGTCGTGCCCGGCTCCATCACCTGGCCCGACGACCGCCGCCCGACGGAAGACGAGATCACCTGGGCCGAGATGTCGGCCGGTTCCGTGCTGATCTACACCGGGACCGTGTTCCATGGCGGCGGCGCCAATGTTTCCGACGCCGACCGGATCGGGCTCAACATCACCTACACGCTGGGCTGGCTGCGCCAGGAGGAGAACCAGTACCTGTCCTGTCCGCCGGCCATCGCGCGGACGTTCGACGAGCCTCTGCAGAAGATGCTCGGCTACGATCTCGGATCCTACGCCCTGGGCTACTACAGCCCGCCGCTGCCGCCGGGCGAGGGCCCCGAGGTCGTGTCGCCGCGCCATGCCCTTACCGGCGGCGGGACCGGCTCGGCGCTGGGCGGCGCCGACCTGCTGGCGTCCGTCGCCGAAAAGACATCGAAGGTCACGGCGTAGGTCCGGTCCACTCTTCCAGCATCGACTCGCTGCGGTCGCACGGCATCCTGCCCGCGTGGACATCCTCGACGAAGCCGGCGTCGAGGCGCGCGGCATCCAGAAGGTCCGCGAATCGGGGCGCCTTGAACCGGGCGCTGACCACCGGGGCGCCGGCGGCGTCGATCGCCCTCAGCTCGACCTCCTCCGCCGCCTTCAGGTCGTTGAACACCGAGACGACATCGCTGGTGACGCCGGCGGGAACAAGGCCGGGCCGGAGCACGCCGGCCGGCGCCTGGTCGATATCCAGCCGCTCACGAACACCGAAGGTATAGCGCTTGCCGCCGACCAGCACCTCCAGCCGCTGGACGTCGCGGCCGAGGGCGCCTTCCGCCACGGGCAGCGTCCAGCGCGTCGTCATGATGGACCAGCCATCGTCGATCTGAAGCCGTCCGGCGGAGCCCTCCAGCCAACGGGTCTGGAGGATGCGGAAGGCAAACTCCCCGTTGACGGCGTCATACTTCAGCAGTCGTTGCGCCTCCTCCAGCGGCAGGATGCGGCCGCCGGGCGCCTCGGCCGAAACCATCGGCAGGCTAAAGGTGACCGAGGTCTTCGTGGGACCAGACCCTTCGCTTCGCGCTTCGATCTCTGCGACGAAGTCTCCCGACTTGACCGCCGAGGTGCAGGTTCTTACCGACGGGCCCAGGCTCAAGGCCGGGGTTGCCAGGGCGGTGGCGAGCAGGGCGGCGAGCGCGGGCAGCTTGGTCATTCAGGGTCTCCGAGCGCCCAGATGACGCCGAAGTCGTCCGACCGGCAGCCTACAAACGGGGGGTGTCGAAGACCGGGGCGATGGCGCTCATCACCGGGCCGATCTCGTCATGCAGGACCAGGTCCGCATAGGGATCGACGTCGGTGGCCTCGCGGTTGACGATGGCCAGCATCGCGCCGTTGCGCTTGGCCACCATCGGGAAGGCGGCGGCCGGATAGACCACCAGTGACGAGCCCAGCACCAGGAACAGGTCGCAGGCCAGGGTCTCCTCCTCGGCCCGCAACATCGGCCCCTCCGGCATCTGCTGGCCGAACGAGATGGTGGCGCTCTTCACGAGGTGGCCGCAGTCGAAGCAGGTCGGGATCCGGCCGCCTTCGACGAAGGTCGGGCGGAGGGCCTTGAACTCGTGGCGCAGGCCGCACTTCAGGCAGGTGGCGTAGCTGGCGTTGCCGTGCAGCTCGATCACACGGTCGTCCGGGATGCCGCTGTCCTGGTGCAGGTTGTCGACGTTCTGGGTGATGACGGCCGAGACCTTGCCCGCCGCCACCAGCCGCGCCACCGCGTCATGGCCGGCGTTGGGCGCCCGGCCGGTCCAGCCGGCCGCGCCGTTGAACACCCGGGTCCAGGCCTCGCGGCGCTTGTCCTCGTCGCTGACGAACTCCTGGAAGTAGATCGGCTTCATCTTCGACCAGACCCCGCCGGGGCTGCGGAAGTCGGGGATGCCGGACTCGGTCGAGATGCCGGCGCCGGTGAACACCACCACCCGGCGGGCATCGTCGATCATGCGGGCCAGTTCGTCGCGGCGGGAGGTCACTGTCAGGAAACGGCTCTCAGTTTCGCCAACGCCAGGTCCACGTCGTGGTCTGACGGCAGGTCCTTCTCGACCTTGCGCCAGAACACGCCATCCAGCGCATGAAGGTACTTGTTACGTGCTGTGTCATCGAGATGTTCGATGGACGTGCCTTCGGCGCGCTCGATATCGCCAGCCATGGACAGCACCGCGGTCTCGACCTCCTGGTCGCCCTGCGAGTCCAGTTCAATGATGCGTTTCAGAGCGTCTTTGCTCCGCGCTTCAAAAAGATGTCGCGTAAGCAGGTGAACCGCTTCCACGACCTGGCCACGATCAAGGTGCTTGAGGCGCGATTTGACATCCATCTGGGTCAGTCCTCTTCCAGGCGCACGACATCAAAGGCCGCTCTCGGCAACGCTTCGATGATGAACTCGCTCGACGACGCCCTGGCCCGGTCTTCCAAGCCCGCTGGCCGAACCAGGTCGCGCACCTCAGCATAAGGCATCACGAGCAGAAGCGGCCGAAAATCTAGAAGGGGCGCTCTCTGGGCCATGCCTTCTATATGGGACCGGTCGGCCGCGGATATGATGCCCAGATCCGATTTGACCTTCGCGCCGCGCGCGATCCCAAGTCGCTGGCGCGCTACGAGGTCACTGTGGTCGTCGCCGCGTTCGACATCCCGCTTGTAGCGCCAGTAGAGGCCTATCGGATCTGACGAGGGAGGGTTCTGCACCGCAAAGGCGTCCGCGCTCCGCACCGGCGCGCACCACGCGTAGTGCATCGATCCATAGAACTGCTGCGCCACATGGTAGGCGAGCTGGGTCGTAGTCGAGTAGAGAATGAGCGGTTCTGCCACGCGGCCCCGACGTCTGGTCTTCCCGGACGACTCTAGCCAAACGGCGATGAAATCACAATCAGACGTTGAACCGGAAGTGCATCACGTCGCCGTCCTTGACGATGTACTCCTTGCCCTCGGAGCGCATCTTGCCGGCTTCCTTGGCCCCGTTCTCGCCGCCGAGCTTGATGAAGTCGTCGTAGGCGATGGTCTCGGCTCGGATGAAGCCCTTTTCGAAGTCGTTGTGGATCACCCCGGCCGCCTGTGGCGCGGTGGTGCCGACCTCGATCGTCCAGGCGCGGGCTTCCTTGGGGCCGACCGTAAAGTAGCTCTGCAGGCCGAGCAGACTGTAGGCCTCGCGGATCAGGCGGTTGAGGCCGGGCTCGTGCAGCCCGAGGGTCTCGAGGAACTCGGCGCGCTCGGCCTGGTCGAGCAGGGCGATCTCGCTCTCGATCTGGGCGGAGATGACCACGCTCTTGGCGTTATCGCGTCTGGCGCGCTCGGCCACCAGGTCGGAGAAGGCGTTGCCCTTGTCGGCCGAGCCCTCGTCGACGTTGCAGACGTAAAGCGCCGGCAGCGAGGTCAGCAGCTGCAGCATGTGCCAGGCCTTGTAGTCTTCCTTGCTGATCTCGGCGGCGCGGGCAGGGCGGCCGGCGTTCAGCTGTTCGAGCGCCACGTTGATCAGGCGCAGGGTGATGGCGGCATCCTTGTCGCCGCCGGACTTGGCCTTCTTCTCGACGTTCGGCTTGCGCTTCTCGAGGCTCTCGAGGTCGGCGAGCATCAGCTCGGTCTCGATGATCTCCAGATCGGCGATCGGATCGATCCGGCCCTCGACGTGGGTGATGTCGCCGTCCTCGAAGCAGCGGGCGACGAAGGCCACGGCGTCGCAGTCGCGGATGTTGGCCAGGAACTGGTTGCCCAGACCCTCGCCCTTGGAGGCGCCGCGCACCAGGCCGGCGATGTCCACGAAGTTGATCCGCGACGGGATGATCTCCTTGGACCCGGCGATCTTCGCCAGCAGCTCCAGCCGCGGCTCCGGCACGGCCACGTCGCCGGTGTTCGGCTCGATGGTGCAGAACGGGTAGTTGGCCGCCTGGGCCGACGCCGTCTGGGTCAGGGCGTTGAACAGGGTCGACTTGCCCACGTTGGGCAGGCCGACAATCGCGACTTTCAGGGCCATGGAGTTCTCGAACGAAAAGGTGGCGCGGCTATAGCCGATCAGGGCGGCGTTGTCGTCAGGCGTCGCCGCCCTCGCGCGCCTGCTTGCGGGGATCGGCCTTGGGCGAGGGGGCGAGGCGCATGACCTCGGCCTGGAAGCGCTCGTCGTCGCCGGCGGCGGCGAAGGGCAGGGCGTCGGCGATGGCGTCCAGCATCGGGTCCAGCCAGACATGCTCAGCCTTGTGCAGGTCGCCCAGCACATAGGGCATGACCATGTCCTTGTCGCCGGGATGGCCGACGCCGATGCGGGCCCGGCGGAAGTCGGCGCCGACCTGGGCGGTGACCGAGCGGATGCCGTTGTTGCCCGCTGCCCCGCCGCCGGTCTTCATCCGGAAACGGCCGGGCGCCAGGTCGATCTCGTCATGGAAGACGATGACATCGGCGGGCTTGAGCTTGAAGAACCGCACCGCCTCGCCCACGGCCCGGCCGGTCTCGTTGTAGAAGGTCTGCGGCTTGAGCATCAGCAGCTTCACGACGCCGCCTGGGGTCTCCACCTGACCTTCGCAGGCCAGGCCCTGGAAGCGGGCGCGCCAGGGCGCGGTCCCCCAGCGGCGGGCGATGGCGTCCAGCGCCATGAAGCCGACGTTGTGCCGGTTCTTTTCGTACTTCGGTCCCGGATTGCCCTGGCCCGCGAGGATCAATGTCATCCCGGGCCTCCTGCTCGGGGCTCAAACGAAAACGGGCGAGCCTAGGCCCGCCCGTGGATTTCGTCGCGCTGCGCCGGCGATCAGCTCGCGGCGTTGGCGGCTTCTTCGGCGATTTCCGACATGGCGGCCGAGGAGACCTTGATGGTCGCGATCACGAAGTCGCGGTCCTGGACCACCGGGCTGACGCCCTTGGGCAGAACGACGTCGCCGATGCGGATGGTGTCGCCCATGACCTTGCCGGTCAGGTCGACGACCAGTTCTTCCGGGATCGACTGGGCCGGAGCGCTGACTTCCACTTCGTGGCGAACGACTTCCAGCGAGCCGCCGGCCTTCAGACCGGGCGAGGCTTCATGGTTCTTGAAGTGCACCGGGACGGCGATCTTGATCACGCCCGTCTCGTCGACGCGGTACAGGTCGAAGTGCACCGGCATGTCGGTGACCGGGTCGAACTGGACGTCCTTGGCGATGACCGGCTGGGTTTCGTCGCCGTACTTCAGCGTCACCAGGTGGCCGAGCAGCTTGCCGGTGTAGAGCGACTTGCGGAACTCGTTCTCGCGCACGGCGATGGCGACGGGGGCCTTGGAGCCGCCGTACAGGATGCCCGGCACCTTGCCGGCGCGGCGGGCTTCGCGGGCGCCGCCGGTGCCGGTGCGCTCACGGACTTCGACGTTCAGGACGATCTCGGCCATGGTGTTCTTGGTCTCAAAACGACGTCGCCGCGGCAGAGAACTCCGCGCGGCGACGGTCTGTGAATTCAGGGTTGCGCTCGATACACGCTTTGAACCGGGGACGCAACGTGACTCTGCCCCGGCCGGCGAACGAAACGTCTAGGGGCGGGCGGCGGACTTCTTGCCGGTCGCCGCCACCTTGGGCGCGGGCTTGGGCGGCGGCGGCGGCTCGGGCGGCATGGCCGCTCCCGAGGCCTTGATCATGCACTGGCCGGTGTCGATCATGATGTGCTGGCCGAGGCAGAAGACGTCCTCGTAGTGCGGCTTGGACACCGCCAGGCACTGGTACATGTTGAGCTTGGCCATCTTCAGGCAGAAGCCGCTCGACTGCTCCTCGGTGACCGAGTTGATCTGCGGCGAGTTGGCGTCGCCGGCTTCACCCAGCGCCGCCAGCGCGCCCAGCGCCATGCCGCGGATGACCAGCGGCGACCAGGGCGCCGGCGCCGGCTGCGGGATCACGGTCATCGGCGCGGCGCCGTTGTAGGCCTGCGAGAGCATCAGCACGTCGGAAGCGTCGCCCAGCATCGGGCTGGTGCTCAGCGTGCGGGCCTCGATCAGGCGGCCTTCGCGATTGACGACATCCTTCTTCGACCAGGACATGCGCTGGACGTCATAGGCCGCCTGCTTCACCGCGCGGCCGCTGATCAGCAGGCGGGTGGCGTCCGCGCCCACGCCGGCGACGATCAGGTCGGCGGCGCCCTGGGCGCCCGGAAGGTTCACCACCGTGTTCGGGTTGGCGACGATCTGGTCGCGCAGGGCGATGCGGCCGGCCGGATCAGCGGCCTGGGCGCGCAGACCCTGGACGAAGGTCTGGTCCTGCAGCGCCAGGATGGCGGCGTAGGCCACGGCGCCGCGCTGGAACTGCCGCGGTTCGTAGGCGGCCGCCAGTCTAAGCGACGAGGCGATCTGGCCGCCGTCGGCGAACTGCGGCGCGATCGAGCCGGCCCGGGCCATGTAGCCGCGCCAGGCGCTGGCTTCCTGGATCAGCTGCGGCGCCAGGGTGATCGGCGGCGGCGGCGGCGGAGGAGGCGGCGGCAGCACGGGCGCCGGCGGCGCCGTCGTCTTGCAGGCGGCGACCAGCACGGTCAGGGCGGCGAGCGCGGCGACGGGCGCGAAGCGGCGAGCGTGCGACATCAGTTTCATGGCTGCGATTTCCCCCACCGACACCCGATGAAGTCAATAGAACTCAGTTGGACGGCGAGAATGTGACGCAGCCCGTTAACCGTCCGTCGAACGCGGGTTTACCTTCGCCGGCCCTTCAGTCGAAAAGCTTCGACACCGACTCTTCATTGGCGATGCGGCGGATGGCCTCGCCTATCAGGGGAGCGCAGCTGACGCTGCGGATCTTCTCGCAGGCCTTCACCTCGTCCGAGAACTCGATGGAGTCGGTGACCACCAGTTCCTTCATGACCGAGTTCTTGACCCGCTCTGCGGCCAGGCCCGACAGCACGCCGTGGGTGACATAGGCGCTCACCTCGGTCGCGCCCTGGTCGACCAGGGCCTTGGCGGCGTTGCACAGGGTGCCGGCGGAATCGACGATGTCGTCGAACAGGATGCAGTGGCGGCCGGCGACGTCGCCGATGATGTTCATCACCTCGCTCTCGCCCGGGGCGGAGCGGCGCTTGTCGACGATGGCCAGGTCGGCGTCGATGCGCTTGGCCAGGGCCCGGGCCCGGACCACGCCGCCGACGTCGGGCGAGACGATCATCACATCAGCGGCGGCGCGGCCGTACTGCTCGCGGATGTCGTTGGCCAGCAGCGGAACGGGCAGCAGGTTATCGGTGGGGATATCGAAGAACCCCTGAATCTGACCGGCGTGCAGATCCATGGTCAGCACCCGGTCGGCGCCGGCGCGGGTGATCAGGTTGGCGACCAGCTTGGCCGAGATCGGCGTGCGGCCGCCGGTCTTCCGGTCCTGCCGGGCGTAGCCGAAGTAGGGCAGCACCCCCGTGATCCGCCGCGCCGAGGCCCGCTTCAGGGCGTCGATGCAGATCAGCAGCTCCATCAGGTTGTCGTTGGCCGGGTAGCTGGTCGACTGGATGATGAAGACATCCTCGCCCCGCACGTTCTCGTCGATGGTGACGAAGACCTCGTTGTCAGCGAACCGGCGCACCTGCGCCCTGGTCAGCGGCATGTCGAGATATTCGGCGATCGCGGTGGCCAGCGTACGGTTGGAGTTGCCTGCGAGCAGCTTCATCGGACGGGTCTTCGCGCTGGGGACGTTGCGCGGCTTCTATGGGCGCAAGGCCTGATGGGCAAGCCGATTCGGGGCGCCGCCGCTCTATCCGGATCCGGAGCATCCCCAAACTAACCATTGGCAACCTGACGTTCTCCGAGCGACACTCCCCCCTGACCGCTCCGCCAGAGAGCGGCGGACACAGGAGAGACGACCATGG
Source organism: Caulobacter sp. (assembly GCA_044347965.1). Taxonomy (GTDB): domain Bacteria; phylum Pseudomonadota; class Alphaproteobacteria; order Caulobacterales; family Caulobacteraceae; genus Caulobacter. The sequence goes on along the minus strand of JBIKTU010000005.1, from coordinate 3,824 downwards.
CCGACGACGCTTCGCCCCCCGGGATGCTGCAGCTGACGCCGCTGGACCCGACCTACCGCGCTGATCCGCACGCGGTGCTGGCGCCGATGCGTGAGCAGTGCCCGGTGCACCGCGACGCCATGGCCGGCACCTTCGTCATCAGCCGCTACGACGACGTCCGGGGCATCATCTCCGACAACAGCCTGTGGCGCGATCCGATCAACGCCGAGGCCTCGGCGGTCATGCAGCGGCGGTTCGCCGACACCGTTGACCCCAACCTGCCGCGCACCAGCACCACCAGCATCCTGATGCTGGACAACCCCGACCACGCCCGCGTGCGCCAGCCGCTGGCCCAGGCGCTCTATGCGCGGGTCGCCAAGTTCCGGCCGCATGCCGAGCGGATCATCGACCACTACCTGGACGGCGTGGCCGGAGAGCCGAGCTTCGACCTGATGGCCCGCTTCTGCGTGCCGGTGCCGGTCGACGCCATCGCCGAGATTCTCGGCGTCGAGCACGACCGGCTGGACGACTTCCGCGACTGGTCCGAGGGCGTGATCCTGGGCCTCAACCCCTTCCGCAACGCCGAGCAGACCGCGCATATGGAGCGATCGGCCGTGGCGCTGCATGAGTACTTCACCGCCCTGATGGACGACCGCCGCGCCGCGCCGCGCGATGACCTGGTCAGCGACATGGTCACGCTGCAGGCCGGCGGCGCGCCGCTGAGCGACGACGAGATCCGCATCAACCTCCAGGCCCTGCTGGTCGGCGGCAACCTGACCACCACCGACCTGATCGGCAACGGCGTGCGCCTGCTGCTGCTCAATCCCGGCGAACTGGCGAAGCTCAAGGCCGATCCGAAGCTCGCCGCCGGCGCGGTGGAGGAGGTCCTCCGCTACGAGGGACCGGTCGACGTCACCGGCCGCGTCGCTTCGCGCGACATGGAGGTCGGCGGCTGCCCGGTCGGCAAGACCCAGTCGCTGACCACCTTCCTGCGCGCCGCCAACCGCGATCCGGCGGCGTTCGAGGATCCCGACCGCTTCGACATCACGCGGAAGGGCAAGCCGCACGTCAGCTTCGGCGGCGGTTCGCACATCTGCATCGGCGCGCCGCTGGCGCGGCTGGAGGCCCAGGTGGCGCTGGTGAAACTGTTCGAGCGCTTCCCGAACCTGCGCCTGGCTGATCCCGACGCCGAGCCGGTCTGGCGCACGCTCCCCTTCTTCCGGGGCCTCGAGACGCTGCCCGTCGCGCCCTGACCGGATCGCGCTTGCCTCCCCCTGCGGGAGGGCGTCCAGCTAGGCTCCAGGGAAACAGACACCGGGAGCGAAAGACCATGGGCGACAGTCAGGCGGGCAAGACCCTGTTCGTGGCGGGCGGATCGAGCGGCATCAACCTGGGCATCGCCCGCTGCTTCGCGCGCGAGGGCGCCAACGTCGCCCTGATCAGCCGCAGCCCGGACAAGATCGCCGCCGCCGCCGCCGAGATCGCGGAGATCAACGGCGGGCGGGCCATCGGCATCGCCGCCGACGTACGCGACTACGCCGCCGTCGAGGCCGCGCTGCGCGCCACCCATGAGAAGTTCGGCGACATCGACACGGTCATCTCCGGCGCGGCCGGCAACTTCGTCGCCCCGGCGCTGGGCATGTCGGCCAACGGCTTCAAGACCGTGGTCGACATCGACCTGATCGGCACCTTCAACGTGCTGCGGGCCTCGTACGAGTTCCTGCGCAAGCCGGGCGCCTCGCTGATCTCGATCACCGCCGGCCAGGCGACGCGCGCCTCGATGTTCCAGGCCCACGTCTGCGCCGCCAAGGCCGGGATCAACATGCTGACCCAATGCCTGGCGCTGGAGTGGGGCCCCGCCGGCGTGCGGGTCAACGCCATCTCGCCCGGCCCGATCGAGGACACCGAGGGCATGCTGCGCCTGGCTCCGACCCCCGAAGCCGAGGCTCGGGTGAAGGGCCGCGTGCCGATGCGCCGCTACGGGACCAAGGACGAGATCGGGGCCGCGGCGCTGTTCCTGAGCTCGAATGAAGCCCGCTACATCAACGGCGCGATCCTGCCGGTCGACGGCGGGTCAGGCTGTGGCGATGGCAGCGGCGACGCGCTGGGCGGTGGGATTCACTAAGCCAAGCCCGCTCACACCCGTCATCGTCGGACTTGTTCCGACGACTTATGAACACATTCGGGGGTAGTAAGAGCGGCGCGCGATCCGCGCCCCTCTTCCTGTCTTCACCACGCATGGGTCCTCGCGACGAGCGCGAGGATGACGGCGGTGGGTGGCGGCCAACGCAGCGTTCCCGACCGTCTCCCGCGGCGCTTCCTCGCAGCGGTTCCAGCCGCCCGGTGCGCCATCAGGTCGGCCGCACTTCGTCCATCGGCCCGAAGTTGGCCATCGGGTCCGGCCAGTCCCAGGCGATCACCTTCCACAGAAAGGCGTAGGCCAGCGCCTCGGGCGGGATATGGAGGGCGTAGGCGTTGCACATGGGGGCAGAATACCCTTCTCCCCTCGCGGGAGAAGGTGTCGGCGAAGCCGACGGATGAGGGGGATCTCAGAAGTCTTCGGCTCGCGGAGCCACGATCGCAGCACGAATGGCGTCCAGCACGCGGTCAGGCCACATCTCGATCTCGGCGTTGCGAAACCGCATAAGGCGAAAGCCCTGCGCCTGGAGCCAGGCATCCCGCTCAAGGTCGTGCAGGCTGTCTTCATGCGTCGGTCCGTCCGCCTCGACGATGAGCCTGTGACGCAGGCTGAGAAAGTCGACGATGTAGCGGCCGATGGGAACCTGCCGCCGGAACTTGACCCCTTCCAGCCGCCGGTCGCGCAGCAGCCGCCAGAGCGCCCGCTCGTTCAGAGTGGGATCACGTCGCATCTTCCGGGCGAAGGCGAGTTTGTCGCGATCTGTCGTCATAGGTGTATATTAGCCCTTCTCCCCTTGCGGGAGAAGGTGGCCTGCGAAGCAGGTCGGATGAGGGGGATGCGCGGCGTCCGATGCCTCGGTCTGGCGCTGTCCTGAACGCCGGAGAGCCCCCTCATCCGTCGGCCTTCGGCCGCCACCTTCTCCCGCGAGGGGAGAAGGAACGCGAGGTGCGTTGGTGCGGCGTTGACCTATGCCGAGGATGAGGGTTGGGAGAACCCGGGGAGCAACCGCCCCTTACGCCACCTTCACCCGCGCCGCCGACTCCGGCAGGTCCTCGCCGAAGGCGCGCTGGTAGAACTCCGCCACGGTCGGGCGTTCCAGCTCGTCGCACTTGTTGAGGAAGGTCAGGCGGAAGGCCAGCGCCAGGTCGCCGTCGAAGATGTCGGCGTTCTGGGCCCAGGTGATCACCGTGCGCGGGCTCATGACGGTGGAGATGTCGCCGTTCATGAAGGCGTTGCGGGTCATGTCGGCGACGCGGACCATGGCGGCCAGGGTGCGGCGGCCTTCCGGCGTGGCGTAGGCCGGGTTCTTGGCCAGCACGATCTCGGCCTCGGCGTCGTGGTCGAGGTAGTTCAGGGTGGTGACGATGGACCAGCGGTCCATCTGCGCCTGATTGATCTGCTGGGTGCCGTGGTAGAGACCGGTGGTGTCGCCCAGACCGATGGTGTTGGTCGTCGAGAACAGGCGGAAATAGGGGTTGGCCCGGATCACGCGGTTCTGGTCGAGCAGGGTCAGCTTGCTGCCCGACTCCAGCACGCGCTGGATCACGAACATCACGTCCGGCCGGCCGGCGTCGTATTCGTCGAACACCAGCGCCATCGGGCGCTGCAGGCACCAGGGCAGGATGCCTTCCCGGAATTCGGTGATCTGCTTGCCGTCCTTCAGGACGATGGCGTCCTTGCCGACCAGGTCGATCCGGCTGACGTG
>JBIKTU010000189.1:0-4805 GCA_044347965.1 Caulobacter sp. | reverse complement strand
GCCGCGGCCGTCGCCGCGGCCATGGGCGGCCTCGGCGGCGTTCTTGACCAGGTTCAGGAAGATCTGGATCAGCTGGTCCTCGTTACCCCAGGTCGGCGGCAGCGACGGGTCGTAGCGTTCCTTCAGCTGCAGGCCGTCCGCGACACCGTTGGCGACCAGCGCCCGGACCCGGTCCAGGATCTTGTGGATGTTGACAGCCTCGCGCTCGGGCGGGGCGTCGTCGCTGAAGGCCTCCATGCGATCGACGAGCCGGCGGATACGCTCGGTCTCGTCGACGATCAGCTGGGCCAGGGGTTGATCCTCGGCCGCCGCGCCGGTCTTCAGCAGCTGGGCGGCGCCGCGGATCCCGGCCAGCGGGTTCTTGATCTCATGGGCCAGCATGCGGCCCAGGCCGACGACCGAGCGCAGCCCGGCCGGATCGGCCCCCCGCTCAGCGCCAAGGCCCCCGCCTCGCACATGCAGGGTCATCAGAACGGCGTCGTCGCCCAGCGGCGTCGCGGCGCAGTCAGCCTCGAAGGCCGGATGCCCGAACAAGGCGATCTCGACCGCGTGTTCGCGAACCCGGACACCCTCGTCGAGCGCGCGGGCGATCAGGGCGACCAGCGGCGAGCCCGGCGGCAACGCCCCGGTGACGCGGCCACGTGACAGCAGGCCGAGGCCCTGGCCGAACAGCGCCTCGGCGGCCTCGTTGGCCGCGGAGAGCGCGCCGTCGCCATCGATCAGCAGCGCCGGCTCCGGACTGTGGTCGAAGGCCGCGGCCTTCAGGTCAGCGGCCCTGGCGCCGCCCTGCGTATTGGGACGACCGTTCATGCGGCGATCCTTTCAGCCGGATACGACCACAGGGCCGTCAGGGCGGCCTCGACCTCAGCCGGCTGGTCGAGACTGCAGAGCCTGGCCCGAGCCTCGCGTCGGACAAGGGCGTCAGCCGGCCAGGGCGCGGCCTCGACATAGGCGGCCAGATGCTTGCGAAACATGCGAAGACCGAGGCGCTCGCCATAGAAGGCCAGGCTGTCGCGGAAGTGGTCGATGGCGATCGCCAGGCGCCCCGCGAGGTCGGGCTCGGCTTCTTGCGGTCGCCCGTCCAGTTCCGCCTCGATCGCCCGGGCGATCCACGGGCGCCCGACAATGCCGCGTCCGACCATGACGCCATCCGCGCCGGACTGCTCCAGCGCAGCGGCGGCCGTGGCGCCGTCGACGATGTCGCCATTGACGATGACCGGCACGGAGACAGCCTCCTTGACAGCGCGCACGGCGGCCCAGTCGGCGGCGCCCTTGTAGAACTGGCAGCGGGTGCGGCCGTGGACCGTCACAGCCCTGGCGCCTACGGCCTCGGCGCGGCGGGCGAACTCGGGCGCGTTGCGGCTGGCGTCGTCCCAGCCGAGGCGCATCTTCACCGTCACCGGCACATCGACGGCCGCGACCGCGGCGGCGACGAGGCTTTCGGCCAGATCGAGGTCACGCATGAGGGCCGAACCGGATTGCACGCCGGTCACCTCGCGGGCCGGGCAGCCGAAGTTCAGGTCGACGATATCCGCCCCGGCCTCCGCGGCCAGCCGGGCGCCTTCGGCGATCCAGCGCGCCTCGCGACCGACCAGCTGGACGACCATCAGGCCGTCGCCATCGCCCATGGCCGCGCGGCGCAGGACGTCCGGCCGACCGCGCGCGAACTCGGCGCAGGCGACCATCTCGGTCGCCGCGTACGGCGCGCCCAGCCGGGCCGCGGCGTTGCGGAAAGGCAGGTCGGAGATGCCCGTCATCGGCGCGATCCACACGCGCCCCGGTATCTCGATATCCCCGACCGTGAGCATTTTGCTCATTCTGTAATCACCCCAATAGCTATCTTTTTAGGCACATTGTGCGGTGCGGTAAAGGCCCGACAGCAAGCCCCGCGCCACCGCCCCTCTTCCCCATCTCCGCGCGCGCCCCTAGACAGGCGCCATGAGCTTTTCGGTCGTCATCGTCGCCGCGGGCGGCGGAACCCGCGCCGGGCCCGGCCTGGCTAAACAATGGCGGGTGCTGTCAGGCAAGCCCGTCCTGCGCTGGTCGGTCGCGGCGCTGCTGGCCGCCGGAGCCCGCGACATCGTCGTTGTCGTCTCCGAAAACGGAGAAACCCTGGCCGCTGAAGCGCTGGCGGGGCTGACGGGCTGGCGCACGGCGCGCGGCGACGCGACACGGGCCGGATCGGTCCGCAACGGCCTGGCCGCGCTGGACGGCCCGCCCGACGAGCCGGTGTTGGTGCATGACGCCGCCCGGCCCTTCGTGACGACCGCCCATGTCACGGCCCTGCTCAAGGCGCTGGACGGCGCCGACGGCGCCATCCCAGCCCTGCCCGTCGCCGACACGCTGAAGCGTCAGGGCGAGACCGGGCTGACCACCACGTCGCGCGACGGGCTCTGGCGGGCCCAGACACCGCAGGCGTTCCGCCGCAACCGTCTGCTGGCCGCCTACGCCGCCTGGACCGGCGACGAGCCCACCGACGATGCACAGGTGGTCGAGGCCGACGGCGGCCGCGTGGCCATCGCGCCGGGCGACCCACTGCTGATGAAGCTGACCTACCCCGAGGACTTCGAGATGGCGGAACGACTGGCGGGCGCGGCCCGGATCACCCGCACCGGCCAGGGCTTCGACGCCCACCGCTGGGGGCCAGGCGAAGCGGTCTGGCTTTGCGGCGTTCGCATCGACCATGACCAGACCCTGATCGGCCATTCAGACGCCGACGCAGGCCTCCATGCCCTGACCGACGCCATCCTGGGCGCCATCGGCGAAGGCGACATCGGCGACCATTTCCCGCCCACCGACGCGAAATGGAAGGGCGCGGCCAGCGACCTGTTCCTCAAGCACGCCGCCGAGCTGGTCGCGGCCAGGGGTGGGCGGCTGATCAACGTCGACGTGACGCTGATCTGCGAGCGGCCGAAGATCAAGCCGCACCGCCAGGCCATGCGCGAGCGGCTGGCGCAGATCCTCGACCTGCCGCTGGACCGCGTCTCGGTGAAGGCCACCACGACGGAGGGCATGGGCTTCACCGGCCGCGGGGAAGGCCTTGCGGCCCAGGCGCTGGCGACGGTCGAGACGCCGGTCTAGGCGGGACTAGCCGGCGTTCCAGCCGCTGGTCAGGTTGCGCCACAGCGCCCCGACCAGATTGGTGTAGTCGTCGGTCCAGGGCTTGACCCCGTTGGTCGGCGCTTCGGTCCAGAAGCCTTCGGCCTCGTAGGGGGCAAGCGCCGCGCGGGTCTTGCCGACGATCATCACGTCCTCGCTGGATTCCCAGTAGCGCGGGAAGGCGCTGCCCTGGCGGTACTCCTGCAGCAGCGGATAGCCCCCGGCCGCCAGCACCACCGCCGCCGCCGGGGACTTGAGCTCCAGGTTGCGGTTGGACAGGTGCAGGATCAGCACCCCGTCCGACTTGAGCTTGTCGAGATAGCCTTTCACCGCCTCGACGGTCATCAGGTGGGCCGGAATCGCGTCGGAGGAGAAGGCGTCGATCAGCAGGATGTCGTAAGCCTCGTCCGGTTGCTTCTGCAGGGTCAGGCGGGCGTCGCCGACCACGAAGTCGACCTGCCCCTTCGCGCATTCCGTTGTGTAGGTGAAGTCGCCGCTGGTGTGAGCGATGTCGATCACGAGCGGGTCGATCTCGAAGAAGGTCAGGTGGTCGCCGGGCCGCACATAGGCGGCCACCGAGCCGGTGCCCAGCCCGACGGCGCCGACCCGCATGGTCGGGCGGACCAGCTGGGTCATGGTGAAGACCTGCCCGATCGGCGTTTCCTGGGCGTAGTAGACCATCGGCTTGCAGCGCCAGCGGGCGTCCGGAACCTGCGCTCCGTGCAGGGTCGTGCCATGGGCCAGCAGCCGGATGGTTCCGCCGAGGCGAGGCTCCTGAACCGTGGTCTGACGCAGCACGCCGAAGAAGGACCGCTCGGTGCTGATCACCTGGGCCGGGTCGCTGACCACATGGGAGCCCACCGAGAGCAGGGCCAGCAAGGCGGTGAACACCAGCCCCCGCTCGCGAAGCAGGAAGGCCGAGATGATGCCCACCGCCAGCAAGGTCTTGAGCGTCAGCATGCGGTCGAAGGTTAGAATCTCGCGGATGCTGTCGGCGAACAGGGTGGCCGCGAGGGTGGCGAGCACGCCGACGGCCAGCACGCCGGTCTCCCAGACGGTCAGCCGCCCCCACCGCCAGGGGCGCGCCAGGCCGGCGAGAACCAGAACCAGGGGATACTCCATCACCCAGTCGAAGGCCTGGGGGGCGACGAAGGCATTGAACGCCCCGCCGACCACGCCGCCGATCGACAGGCAGAGGTAGAAGATCGTCAGATGGGCCGGGTCCGGCCGGCGCGCGACCAGCGCCTGGTGACAGACCAGCGCCGACAGGAAGAAGCAGCCCAGGTGCAGGACCAGCTGCAGCGCCAGGGCGTTGCCCTGTTGCGGCAGCAGGAACACCGTCGCCGGCAGCGCCGCCGCCTGCAGCAGCAGCGCCCAATACGGCGGGATCATCGGCTTTGTCTGGAAGGCGATGATGAAGGTGACGAGGTAAAGCGCCAGCGGCGCGACCCACATGAAGGGCGCGGACGCCACGTCGGTGGCCAGGTGAGTGGTCACGCCCAGCATCAGGCTGGACGGGATCGCCGCCAGGGCGATCCAGATCAACCGTTCGCGCAGGCTCGGCGGCGCGACGACAGCAGGCGGCGGCGCCTGGACCGCGCCCGCGACCGTCTGTGTCGAACGCCAGACCAGCAGGGCCAGGGCGCCGAGGATCAGGACGAAGCCGACGTAGCCGGCGCTCCAGGTGAAGCGCTGCGCCTGCAGGG
>JBIKTU010000188.1:0-4808 GCA_044347965.1 Caulobacter sp. | reverse complement strand
GTTGAGGTCTCGGCCGAGACCCTGTCGAAGACGACGCTCGGCGGCTGGACCGAAGGGCGCCGCGTCAACCTCGAGCGCGCCGCGCGGCTGGGCGACGAGATGGGCGGCCATATCGTCTCGGGCCATGTGGATGGTCTGGGCGAGGTTCTGTCCGTCGAGCCCGAGGGCGGGTCGCACCGCATCCGCATCCGCGCGCCCCGTCCGCTGCACCGGCTGATCGCCCCGAAGGGCTCGATCACCGTCGAGGGCGTCAGCCTGACCGTCAACGCGGTCGAGGACGACGTGTTCGGCCTCAACATCATCCCCCACACCTGGGAAGTGACCACCTTGGGCGAAATGAAGCCGGGCTACCCGGTCAATCTCGAGATCGACATGCTGGCGCGTTACCTCGCGCGGTGGCAGGAGACGGCCTAGATGCCGCGATCCGCTTTCCAATCGTCATGGCCCGACCTGTTCGGGCCACCCATGATCACCGTGGCCAGGGATGACGCGCGTCATCACGGCCGCGCCTTCCAGTCCGCCTCATCAGGCATGGCTGGCCCGAACAAGTCGGGCCATGACGTGCTTTCCGGGGCGAGGATCACCGGTAGAAACTGATGTCCCAAGACACCCCCATCTCCCCGATCGAAGACATCATCGAGGACGCCCGCAACGGGCGGCCCTACATCCTGGTCGACGCCGAGGACCGCGAGAACGAGGGGGATGTCATCATCCCGGCCCAGTTCGCGACGCCCGAGCAGATCAACTTCATGGCCCGGCACGCCCGCGGCCTGATCTGTCTGTCGATCACCAGCGATCGCGCCCGCCAGCTGCGGCTGCCGCCGATGACGGCCGACAACCGCGAGAGCATGACGACGGCCTTCACCGTCTCCATCGAGGCGAAGGAAGGCGTGACCACGGGCATCTCGGCCCACGACCGCTCCCACACCATCGCCGTGGCCGTCGACCCGACCAAGGGCGTCGACGACATCGTCTCGCCGGGGCACATCTTTCCGCTGGTCGCCCGCGACGGCGGCGTGCTGGTCCGCGCCGGCCACACCGAGGCGGCGGTGGACATCTCCCGGCTTGCGGGCCTCAACCCGGCCGGCGTGATCTGCGAGATCATGAAGGACGACGGGACCATGGCCCGCCTGCCGGACCTGGTCTCCTTCGCCCAGCTGCACGGCCTGAAGATCGGCACCATCGCCGACCTGATCGCCTATCGCCGGCGCACCGAGCGCCAGGTCGACCGCGTGCTGGAGACGCCGTTCCACAGCGTCCACGGCGGCGACTTCCGGATGATGATCTATCGCAACCTCATTGACCGGTCCGAGCACGTGGCCATGGTCAAGGGACGGATCGAGGGCGACAAGCCGACGCTGGTGCGCATGCACCAGGTCGACTTCGCGGTGGACATGCTGGGTTTCAGCGGCGGCCGCCGCGACTATGTGGCCGCCGCCCTGCGGGCCATCGGCGACAACGACGGCCCGGGCGTGGCGGTTTTCATCCGCGACCCCAGCCCGACCTGGCTGTCGGATCGCTACGGCGGCGACGCCGGGGCGCAGTACCGGACCAACGCCATCCGCGACTACGGCGTGGGCGCGCAAATCCTGCTGGACCTCGGGGTGCGGGAAATGGTCTTGCTGACCTCCAGCACCTTCAAGCCGGCGGCGCTGGAAGGCTATGGCCTGAAGATCGTCGGCCGCCAGCCCATCCAGACCCCCGGAGAGGGGCAGGAGTAACCGACCATGTCCGAAGAGAAGATCCGCATCCTGATCGTGGAAGGGCGGTTCTATTCCGACCTGGCGGACGCCCTGCTCGCCGGCGCGGCTGACGCCATCACCGCCTTCGGCGCCGAGTACGACGTCATCACCGTGCCGGGCGCGCTGGAGATTCCGGCCGTGATCGCCATCGCCGAGGACGCCGGCGGCAAGGGCGTGCGCTACGACGGCTATGTCGCGCTCGGCACGGTCATCCGCGGCGAGACCTATCACTTCGAGATCGTGTCCAACGAAAGCTCGCGCGGGCTTATGGACCTTGCCGTTCGTCAGGGCCTGGCCATCGGCAACGGCATCCTGACCGTCGAGGACGAGGAGCAGGCCTGGGCCCGCGCCCGTATCTCCGAGGGCGACAAGGGCGGCGGCGCCGCGCGGGCCTGCCTGGAGGTCGTGAGCATCCGTCAGCGCCTGTCGGGACGGTTCTGATGAGCGGCGAGGGCAAGCCCGCCTCGCTGAAGGCCGCCTATGACAGGCTGGTCGCCGCGACCGAGGAAAAGGTCACCCTGAGCACCCGCCAGCGTCGGGCCCGCACCGTCGCGCGCCTGGCCGCCATCCAGGCCCTCTACCAGATGGAAATGAGCGGCGCGGGCGCCGAGGACGTGATCGCCGAGTTCACCGAGCACCGCTTCGACCGTGACATGGAGGGTGAAACCCTCGCCGAGGCCGACGAAACCTTCTTCAGGGAACTGCTGAAGGGCGTGGTCGCCGAGCAGGCCTCCATCGACGGCGCCGTCAAGGGCCGCCTGGCCACGGGCTGGCGTCTGGAGCGCATCGACGCGACCCTTCGGGCGATCCTGCGCGCCGGGGCCTGGGAGCTGGTCCGCCGCCCGGACGTGCCGGTCGAGGTGGTCATCGACGAATATGTCGAGATCGCCAAGTCGTTCTTCGAGGGCCCGGAGCCGGGCTTCGTCAACGCCGCCCTCGATGGCATCGCCCGCGATGCCCGGGGGTGAGTTCGACTGGATCGCGCAGCTTCTGCGGCCTCTGACACGGGGCGCGCCGGAAGCGCTCGATCTGCTCGACGATGCGGCGGTGATCCCGTCCAGGCCAGGATTCGACCTGGTGGTCACCAAGGACGCCCTGGTCGCCGGCGTCCACTTTCTCACCGACGATCCACTGGATCTGGTGGCGCGCAAGCTGCTGCGGGTGAACCTGTCGGATCTGGCGGCCAAGGGCGCGGAGCCGTGGGCCTATTTCCTGACCACGGCCTGGCCCACGGGGACGTCCTGGGCCGACAAGGCGCTGTTCGCCGAGGGGCTCGCGGTCGACGGCCAGGCGTTCGACATCAGCCTTCTGGGCGGCGACACCGTCTCGACCCCGGGGCCGCTGACCCTGACCGCGACGCTGCTGGGTTGGGTCCCGCAGGGCGGCGCGATCCCGCGCAAAGGCGCCCGGCCCGGGGACCGTCTGGCGGTCAGTGGCGTGATCGGCGACGGCTGGCTGGGCCTGATGGCGGCGCGGGGCGAGCTCGACAGTCCGGCCCTGGCCGACCGCTATCGCCTGCCTGAGCCGCGTGTCGACCTGATCCCCGTCCTGCGCGCCCACGCTCTTGCGGCGGCGGATGTGTCCGACGGTCTTCTGGCCGACGCCGGCCATATCGCCAGGGCGAGCGGCTGCGGCGTACGGATCGATCTCGACGCCATGCCGCTCTCGCCGGAAGCCCAGGCCTGGCTCAAGCGGCAGCCCGCCAGGGCCGAGGCGCTGACCGCTCTGGCGACGGGCGGGGACGACTATCAGATCGTCTGTGCGCTGGACGCCGCGACCGAGGTTCCCGCCGGCCTGACGGTCATCGGCCGCTTCGTTGAAGGGCAGGGGGTCATCGCCTGCGTCAACGGCGGCGAGATCGAGGTTCCGCGTCCGGGCTGGACCCACGCCTGATCTAACCCCGCCTTAACCACGGCGTGCGATGTCTTCGACATGCGCCGCCGCCAGCTTCTCGCCGCCTTTCCCTTCGCCCTCGCCGCGACCTCCGCCCAGGCGGCGGGTGGCGGGGAGAAGCCCAAGGAAGAGCCCTACGTCAACATCGCGCCGCTGGCCTTGCCGATCGCGGTGAACGGCAGGCTGATCAACTACGTCTTCGTGCACCTTCGACTGACGCTGGCCCCCGGCGCCGACGGGGCGGCGATGCGAACGCGCGAGCCGTGGTTCCGCGACGCCGTTGTTCGCGCCGGCCACCGAACGCCGTTCACGGTGGAGAACGACTACACGAAGGTCGACGAGAAGCGTCTTGTGGCGACCCTCTTGCGTGAAGCCAGGGCAATCGCGGGGGCGAAGAACTTCACCTCCGCCCAGCTCATGAGCCAGACGCCCAGGCAACGCAGCCGCCTTTCGACGCCTCCCGGACGCTGACCCCGAACGCATCGCAGCGCCCCAACCGGTTGCGCCCTCGCGGCTCTACTGGCAAACACGGCTGCATTAACAACAGGGGGCGCCGGAACAGGCGTCCCGTCATCGGGTGCTACGGGGTTCGAACGGCGTCTGTCGCAAGACGGACCGCGGGCCGCGGGCTCCCGAGAAACAAAGGGGCGCTTGGAAACTATGGACATCGACTTTCTCTGGCTGGCGATCCTCGCCGGTCTGCTCGCCGTCGCATACGGCGTTGTGCAGACCATGGGGCTGCTCAAGAAATCGCCTGGCAACGCGCGCATGCAGGAGATCGCCGCGGCGATCCAGGAAGGCGCTCAGGCCTATCTGAACCGGCAGTACACCACGATCGGCATCGTCGGTGTCCTGGTCATCGCCGTGCTCGCGGTGTTCTTCAGGAGCTGGGAGCAACCGGTCGGCTTCGCGGTCGGCGCCATCCTGTCGGGCGCCGCCGGCTTCGTCGGCATGCTGATCTCGGTCCGCGCCAACGTCCGCACCGCCCAGGCCTCTTCCGAGAGCCTGGCCAAGGGCCTGAACATCGCCTTCACCTCCGGCGCCATCACCGGCATGCTGGTGGCGGGCCTCGCCCTGATCGGCGTCGCCGGCTACTACTGGGTGCTCACCGGCCCGATGGGCAATGAGCTGACCAGCCGCGTCGTGATCGACTCGCTGGTCGCCCTGGGCTTC
>JBIKTU010000004.1:0-15206 GCA_044347965.1 Caulobacter sp. | reverse complement strand
GATAGATTGATCTTATCCCCCACCCTCCAAAGCGCCCACATACTCACCTCGTCCCGTCGCACGGGGAGGGCGCATGGCCAGCGACCTTGCGGCGACAGGATGGAGTTCGAGCGGGGACAGGGGTGAGGGGGTTACTCATCCGGTCCGGGACGGCTGCTCGCCGCCCGCCCGTCGGAGGCGCTCCGGCTAAGCCCGAATACGGCTGCCGAGCGGAAGCTTCCGGATAACGATCTTCGCGGAGCGCCTGCGGTCTTCCCACTCTTGCACCTTGCACAAACAGACATCCGGGCAAGACCGGAGCGCTCCGCACCATCTCCCCAACCTTCAGGGCCTGAGCCCGTGAGGCGGTGAAGCCGTGTCTCCAGTCTCCCTCCCCCTTGTGGGGAGGGTGGATCGGCGAGCGCAGCGAGACGAGACGGGTGGGGCCAGCAGCGATCCTTCCCGGACGACGAAGGCGGCCAAATCTTGCCCCACCCTGGTCGCTTCGCGACCTGTCCCTCCCCGCAAGGTGGAGGGAGGGGGCGTCGTCAGGCGCGCCCCGGGGGAGCAAGCCCTGAAGGGTGCGCCCCCAACCTCTTGCTTTTCCCGGCCATTCCCCCTACATGCGCCGCCATCACGCACGCGGACGTTCGGCTGCCTCGGGGAGAAATCCCGTTTCAGTCCGTTCCGGTCCCCAGACTCTTTGAGTTTTCTGGGGGTTTGTCCGCGGAGGCGACAACCGGAAAAAGGATAAAAGAGACCTATGGCTCTCCCCGAATACTCCATGCGTCAGCTGCTCGAAGCCGGCGCCCACTTCGGCCACCAGACCCACCGCTGGAACCCGAAGATGGACCGCTACATCTTCGGCTCGCGCTCGAACATCCACATCATCGACCTGTCGCAGTCGATCCCGCTGCTGCACCAGGCCCTCGTGAAGGTCCGCGAAGTCGCGGCCGCCGGCGGTCGCGTGCTGTTCGTCGGCACGAAGCGCCAGGCGTCGGACCCGGTGGCCGCGGCCGCCAAGCGCTGCGCCCAGTACTACGTCAACCACCGCTGGCTCGGCGGCACCCTGACCAACTGGCGCACCATCTCCGGCTCGATCGCGCGCCTGCGCGAGCTGGAAGGCATTCTCGATGGCGGTGACGGCGGCGGCCGGACCAAGAAGGAACTGCTGACCCTGAACCGCGAGCGCGACAAGCTCGAGCTCAGCCTCGGCGGCATCAAGAACATGGGCGGCATCCCCGACATCATGTTCGTGATCGACACCAACAAGGAAGCGATCGCGATCCTCGAGGCCCGCAAGCTGAACATCCCGGTCATCGCGATCCTCGACACCAACTGCGATCCGGACGGCATCACCTACCCGATCCCGGGCAACGATGACGCCGCCCGCGCCATCCAGCTGTACGTCGACCTGATCGCCGATTCGGTTCTGGACGGCATGGCCGCCGGCACCGTCGCCTCGGGCGTCGACATCGGCGCCTCGATCAACCCGGTCGAGCCGATGCTGGCCCGAGAGATGACGCCGGAGCCCGCTCCCGCTGCCGAAGCCGCCGCTGAACCGGAGGCCGTCGCGGCCCCCGAAGCGGCTCCGGCCGAAGCCCAGGCTGAACCCGAAGCGACGGCGCCCGCCGCCGCCGAGGAACCGGCCGCCGGCTGACGTCCTGCCCGTTTCGGCGGGCGTGAGCTTCACATCCCCTTCGCAGCCGGGCGGTAACGCCCGGCTGCACCCCTATCCGATACGTCCCTAATTCAGGAGGACATACCTATGGCGGAGATCACCGCTGCGCTGGTCAAGGACCTGCGCGAGAAGACCGGCGCCGGCATGATGGACTGCAAGAAGGCGCTGACCGAGAACAACGGCGACTTCGAAGCGGCCACCGACTGGCTGCGCACCAAGGGTCTGAGCCAGGCCGGCAAGAAGGCCGACCGCGTCGCCGCCGAAGGCGTCGTGGCCGTGGCCCTGCGCAAGGACGGCAAGGGCATGACCGGCGCGGTCATCGAGCTCAATGCCGAGACCGACTTCGTCGGCCGCAACGAGACCTTCCAGGGCGTCGCCCGCAAGGTCGCGGCCGTCGCGCTCGAGACCGGCGACAACGTCGAGGCCGTTCGCGCTGCCAGGACCGCCGACGGCGAAGAGGTCCAGATGCTGGTCACCAACCTCATCGCCACCATCGGCGAGAACATGGCCGTGCGCCGCACCGCGAAGCTGAGCGTCGCCGAAGGCTCCGTCTCGGCCTACGTCCACAACGCGGTCGCGCCGGAAGTGGGCAAGCTGGGCGTGCTCGTGGCTCTGGAAGGCGCCGCCGACCAGGCCGCGATGCAGGAAATCGGCCGCAAGATCGCCATGCACGTGGCGGCGACCAACCCGCTGTCCCTGTCCTCCGAGGACCTGGACCCGGCGGCGGTCGCCAAGGAACGCGCGATCCTCGTCGAGAAGGCCAGGGAACAGGGCCGGCCGGACAACATGATCGACAAGATCGTCGACGGCCAGATCTCCAAGTTCCAGCGTGAAGTCGTGCTGCTCGAGCAGCCCTTCGTCATGAATCCGGACCAGACGATCAAGGCCCTGATCGCCGACAGCGGCAAGGAACTGGGCGCCGAGATCAAGATGACCGGCTTCGTGCGTCTCGCCCTGGGCGAAGGCGTGGAAAAGAAGGAAAGCGACTTCGCCGCCGAAGTCGCCTCGATGACCGGCGGGAACTGATCCCGTCGTCTGACCGTCCAAATGGGGCGCGTCCGGTTCACGCCGGGCGCGCCCTTGGTCTATGGTCTCCCAGCTTTCCCGACTCGCGAGTAACTGCCGCCCGATGAGCGCCATGCCCTACAAGAGAATACTTCTGAAGGTCTCCGGCGAGGTCCTGATGGGCGACACGCCCTTCGGCATCGACATGGGGACGGTCGCGGCGGTGGCCCAGGACATCAAGCAGATCGCCGAGGCCGGTGTGGAGCTGTGCCTGGTGATCGGCGGCGGCAACATCTTCCGCGGCCTGGCCGGGGCGGCCAGGGGCATGGACCGGGCCAACGCCGACTACATGGGCATGCTTGCCACCGTGATGAACGCCCTTGCCATGCAGGACGCGCTCGAACACATCGGCGTCTCCACCCGCGTGCAGTCCGCCATCCCGATGCCGACCGTCTGCGAGCCGCTGATCCGCCGTCGCGCCGAGCGCCACATAGAGAAGGGACGGGTGGTGATCTTCGCCGCCGGCACCGGCAATCCGTTCTTCACCACCGACAGCGGCGCCGCCCTGCGCGCGGCCGAAATGAAGTGCGACGCCCTGTTCAAGGGCACCAGCGTCGACGGCGTCTATACGGCCGACCCCAAGAAGGACGCCTCCGCGACCCGCTACGACCGCCTGAGCTATCACGACGTGCTGGCCAGGGACCTGAAGGTCATGGACGCCTCCGCCATCAGCCTGATGCGCGAAAACGGAATCCCCATCGTGGTGTTTTCCATTCGCGAGCGCGGCAATCTGATGAAGGTGATCAAGGGCGAAGGCGTCCACACCGTCATTGCTGAAGACGAATAAGAAGAAGGAATCTGCACATGGCCTCGACCGAAAAGCCGGTGCTGGCGAACTACAAGGGACGGATGGACAAGGCCGTCGCCGCCCTGAAGGAAGAATTCGCGTCGCTGCGCACCGGGCGGGCGTCGGCCAGCCTGCTCGACCAGATCATGGTCGACGCCTACGGCTCGACCACGCCCCTGACCCAGGTCGGGTCCGTCAGCGTCCCCGAGCCGCGCTCGATCAGCGTCAGCATCTGGGACCGCGCCCTGGTGGTCTCGGTGGAGAAGGCGATCCGCAACTCCGGGCTGGGCCTGAACCCGGTCGTCGAAGGTCAGAACCTGCGCATTCCGATCCCGCCGCTGACCGAGGAGCGCCGCAAGGATCTGGTGAAGATCGCCGGCAAATACGCCGAGAGTCAGAAGATCGCTGTCCGCAACGTCCGTCGTGACGCCAACGACGACCTGAAGAAGGCCGAGAAGGACGCGGTCATCACCCAGGACGAGCTGAAGCGGATGGAAACCGAGATTCAGAAGTTCACGGACGAGGCGGTGAAGCGCATCGACGAGACCTTGAAAACCAAAGAACAAGAGATCATGCAGGTTTGATCCGGCCTTGGACGGGGTAGGTCCCGGCTGGACGAGGGGAGTGGCGATGACGCCGAAGGACAGGCCTCTGCATGTCGCCATCATCATGGATGGCAACGGGCGCTGGGCCAAAAAACGCGGCCTGCCCCGCACCTTCGGTCATCGCGAAGGCGTGAAGGCGCTCAAGCGCGTGGTCGAGAGCGCGCCGGACCACGGCGTCGGCATCCTGACCGTGTTCGGCTTCTCGACGGAGAACTGGCGCAGGCCGGTGGCGGAAGTCTCCGAGCTGATGAACCTGCTCAAGTCCTATGTCGAAAGCGATCTGGACCGTCTGCATCGCGAAGGCGTGCGGGTGCGCATCCTGGGCCGGCGCGCCGGTCTCAAGCCGGACATTCTGGAAATCATCGAACGGGCCGAGCGCCGGACGGCCCACAACAGCCGCTTTCTGCTGCAGGTCGCCTTCAACTACGGCGGGCAGAGCGACCTCGTCGACGCGGCGCGCAAGTTCGCCGAGGCGGTCGAACGGGGCGAGGCCCGGGCCGCCGACCTCGACGAGACGGTGTTCGGGTCCTACCTGTCGACGAGCGGGGCCCCGGCTCCCGACCTCATCGTCCGCACCAGCGGCGAACGCCGCCTCTCCAACTTCCTGCTCTGGGAGTGCGCCTACGCCGAACTGGTCTTCCAGGACGTCTACTGGCCGGACTACGGACCCGAGCACCTGGAATCCGCCATCGCAGAGTATGCGGCCCGTGAGCGGCGATACGGCGGAGCAGCGTCTGATGACGTCCTCGCCACAGGGTAGGGAGTTCGACTGGAGCAATCTTGCCGTCCGGGCCGCATCCGCCACGCTGCTGATCCCGGCCGTGCTCGGCGCGATCTGGTACGGCGGCGGCCCCTTCCTGCTGATGATCGCCGTCGCCATCGGGCTGATGGCGGTCGAGTGGGGCAAGATGAGCACCCCGGAGGCCCCGGCCGAGATCGCGGTGACCATAACCGTGGCCGTGCTGGCCGCCGTCTTCGCCGCCCAGGTCGGCTGGTACAGAAGCGCCTGGGCCCTGATGATCGGCGGGGCGCTGATCGCCGCCTTCATCACCCGTCACAAGGTCGAGCGGGCCGCCGACGCGGCCTACGGCGTCATCTACATCGCCCCCGCCTGTATCGCGATGGTCTGGCTGCGCAATCCGTCGGGCGAGACCTTCAGCTGGTCGATGTCGCAGGGCGTCGCCTGGATGCTGCTGCTATTCGTGGTCACCTGGGCCGCCGACATCTTCGCCTTTCTCGTCGGCAGCCTGCTCAAGGGTCCCAAGCTCTGGCCGCGCTTCTCGCCCAACAAGACCTGGTCGGGCTTCTTCGGCGGCGTGGCCGGCTCGGTGGCGGCGGCGATCGCCTTCGCCGCCGTGACCCCGCTGGACATCGAATGGTACGCAGCCGCCCTCGTCGGGCTGGTGGGCGGCCTGGCGACCATGGCGGGGGACCTCTGGGAATCGATGCTGAAGCGCCGTTTCGGGGTCAAGGATTCGGGCGACCTGATTCCCGGTCACGGCGGGCTGCTGGACCGGGTCGACGGGCTTCTGTTCGCCACCATCGTCATCGCCGCGGCCCGTGTGGTCGACCATTGGGGCTGGATCCGTTGAGCCTGCGCACCGTCACTGTCCTGGGATCCACCGGCTCGATCGGCGTGTCGACGCTGGACCTGTTCGCCAAGTCCGGCGCGCCGGTCGACATTCTCGCCCTGACCGCAGGGCGCAACGTCGCGCGACTGGCCGAACAGGCGCTGACCTGGCGGCCGCGGGTCGCCGTCATCCAGGACGAGACTCTGCTGCCGGATCTGCGTGACCGGCTGGCCGGGTCGGGCATCGCGGCGGCCGCCGGCGACGCGGCGGTTCGCGACGCGGCGGACATGGACGCCCAGTGGGTGATGTCGGCCATTGTCGGCGCCGCCGGCCTGGCGCCGACCATGGCCGCGGCGCGGCGCGGGGCCATCATCGCCCTGGCCAACAAGGAGAGCCTCGTCTGCTGCGGACCGGCGCTGCTGGACGCGGCCAGGGCTGCGGGCGGCGGCGTGATCCCCGTCGATTCCGAGCACTCCGCCATCTTCCAGGTGCTGCAGCCCGACTGCCTGCACCGGGTCGCGCGCCTGATTCTGACCGCCTCAGGCGGTCCCTTCCGCACCTGGACCGCGGCGCAGATGGCCGCTGCGACGCCGGAGCAGGCCATCGCCCACCCGAACTGGAGCATGGGCGCCAAGATCTCGGTCGATTCCGCCACGATGATGAACAAGGGCCTGGAGATGGTGGAGGCGTCCTACCTGTTCGCCACCCCGCCCGAGCGGATCGATGTCGTCATTCACCCCCAGTCGGTGATCCACAGTATGGTCGAGTACTCGGACGGCTCGACCCTGGCGCAGATGGGGCCGCCGGACATGAAGGCGCCGATCGCCTGCGCCTGGGCCTGGCCCGACCGGCTGCCATGGCCCGCGGAGCCGCTGGATCTGCCGAAAATCGGCCAGCTGACCTTCGAGGCGCCGGATGGCGAGCGGTTCCCGGCCATCGATCTGGCCCGGGCCGCGCTCCGGGCAGGAGGCGGCGCGCCGGCCGCCATGAACGCCGCCAACGAGGTCGCGGTCGCCGCCTTCCTTGACCGCAAGATCGGCTTTCTCGATATTGCACCGCTGGTGTCGGAAACCCTCGACCGCATGAATGGTGGGGGAGACCTGTCGGCCAGCGCGGGGGGCGATGCTCTGGAAGTGGCGATGATGGTCGATGCGAGCGCTCGCCGCGTGGCGGTCGATGCGCTTTCCCGGCGTCAGCGCCCCCAGTGATCGTTAGGGAGTAATCTGCGTCGATGCCTGACCTTGTGTCGTGGATATTGCCGTTCCTGTTCGTCCTGACGTTCGTCGTCACGGTTCACGAACTGGGACATTACTGGGCGGCGCGGGCCTTCGGCACCGTGATCGATTGCTTCTCGATAGGCTTCGGCCGCGCGATCTTCAAATGGCGCGACAAGCGTGATGTCGAGTGGCGGATCGGCTGGATTCCGCTGGGCGGCTACGTCCGCTTCGCCGGCGATGACAACGCCGCCAGCACGGTGCCCGACGGCGCCGATCTTGAGGCGATGAAGCAGAAGATCCTGGCGCATAACGACCCCGCCGCGGTCCAGCGGTTCTTCCATTTCAAGCCGGTGTGGCAGCGGGCGATCATCACCGCCGCCGGGCCAATGGCCAATTTCGTCCTGTCAGCGGTCCTGTTCACGCTCCTGCTGGCGGTGTTCGGCGAGGCGCGCACCCCGGCCGTGGTCGCAGGCGTGGCGCCGGGCGGGGCAGGGGAGAAGGCGGGGTTCATTGCCGGCGACCAGCTGCGCACCATGGACGGGCAGGCCGTCCGCGACTTCCGCCATGTGCAGCAATACGTCTCGCTTCGGCCCGGAGACCCGATCACCTTCGTGGTCGAGCGCGGCGCGCGGGACGTCACCCTTGTCGCGACCCCTGTAACGGTCGTCGTGGAAGACAAGATCGCCGGACGTCACAAGATCGGGCGTCTGGGGCTCGAGTCAGGCCCGGGTGAATGGGTCCGCTACAATCCGCTGGAAGCCGCCGGCCTCGGCGTCACCCGCACCGTCGGCCTGATCGGTACGACGTTCGACTATCTGGGACGCCTGGTCACCGGGCGGATATCCGCCGACCAGATCAGCGGCGTCATCGGAATCGCCAAGGTTTCCGATGGCGTGGCCAAGGCCAGCGTCGAGGGCTCCAGCAGCGCTCCGGAGGCCGCGGTCAACCTGACGGCCAACCTGTTGCTCATCGTGGCGCTGATCTCAGTGAGCGTCGGTTTCCTCAATCTGCTCCCGATCCCGGTTCTGGATGGTGGACACCTGCTGTTTTACGCCTATGAAGCCGTGGCGCGTCGGCCACTGGCCGCGAGTGTTCAGGCCGTCGGCTATCGCCTTGGTCTTGCCTTGCTGTTGGGATTCATGCTGTTCGCGGGCTGGAACGACCTGCAGCGCTACGACCTGTTCAATTTCCTCGGCGGTCTGTTCTCGTGAGCACCCGCCGACCGCCGATGGCAGATATGATGAAGCA
The DNA here is from genome assembly GCA_044347965.1 of Caulobacter sp. Classification (GTDB taxonomy): domain Bacteria; phylum Pseudomonadota; class Alphaproteobacteria; order Caulobacterales; family Caulobacteraceae; genus Caulobacter. The sequence continues at coordinate 7,053 of JBIKTU010000004.1, read as the reverse complement.
GTACCGGGCGCGTAGCGCCGCGATCGTCTCCGGTTTCGCTCTCCTTGCCGGGGTGGCGCCGTTCGCCGTCCCTGGAACCGCGGTGGCGCAGGTCCAGTCAGGCGTCGTTCAACGCATTACGGTCCAGGGCAACGAGCGTATCGAGGCGGGGACGGTTCTCTCCTATCTGCCGATCGCGCCTGGCGACACGGTCGATCCCTCGCGCATTGACGTTGCGCTGAAGACCCTGTTCCGCACCGATCTGTTCTCGGACGTCAAGATCGACCTGCAGGCCAACGGCGACCTGCTGGTGCGCGTGGTCGAGAACCCGATCATCAACCGCGTGATCTTCGAGGGGAACCAGGGGCTCAAGGAAGACAAGCTCAAGGACGAGGTCACCATCCGTCCGCGCGGCATCTTCACCCGCGCCAAGGTCCAGGGCGACGTCCAGCGGATCATCGAGCTCTACCGGCGCTCGGGCCGGATCGGCGTCACGGTGACGCCGCAGATCGTCGAGCTGCCGCAGAAGCGGATCGACCTGATCTTCAAGATCGAGGAAGGCCCCAAGAGCGGCGTGCTCTCGCTCAACTTCCTGGGCAACAGCGAGTTCTCAGACGGCGACCTGGCCGACGCCATCGTCACCGAGGAGAGCCACTGGTACAAATTCCTGTCGAACAACGCCAACTACGATCCCGACCGGATCGAGTACGACAAGGAACAGCTGCGGAAATTCTACCGCAACAAGGGCTACTACGACTTCCGGGTGATCTCCGCGATCGCCGAGCTGGCGCCGAACAAGAACGGCTTTGTCATCACCTACACGGTGGAGGAAGGCCCGCGGTACAAGTTCGGCAAGCTGACTGTCGACACCGAGCTCAAGAAGCTCGACGGCACGGTCCTGGCCCAGCTGCTGCCCGTTCGGGAGGGAGAGCTCTACCAGGACGAGTCGATCGAGCAGGCGACGGACGCCCTGACGTTCGCCGCCGGCGCCGCCGGGTTCGCCTTCGTCGATGTCCGCCCGCGCTACGTGGCCAACCGTGAGGCGCGCACCGTCGACGTGACCTTCCAGGTTCGCGAGGGGCCGCGCGTCTACATTGATCGCATCGACATCGTCGGCAACACCCGCACGCTGGACTATGTGGTCCGGCGTGAGCTGAACCTGTCCGAGGGCGACGCCTACAACCGCGTTCTCGTTGATCGGTCGCGCAACCAGATCCGCTCGCTCGGCTTCTTCAAGGACGTGACGATCGAGGAGGTCCCCAGCGGCCAGCCTGACCGCACCGCGCTGCGGGTGCAGGTCGAGGAGCAGCCGACGGGCGAACTGTCCTTCAGCGCCGGCTACAGCTCGATCGATCAGCTGGTCATCGACCTGGGCATCAGCGAGCGCAACTTCCGCGGCCGCGGCCAGAACGTGCGGGCGCGGGTTTCGGTGGGCTCGCTGCGTCAGCAGATCGACTTCTCGTTCACCGAGCCGCGCTTCCTGGGGCGTGACCTGCGCGCCGGGCTCGACCTGTACTCGTACCGCTACAATTTCAGCAGCCAGACCTCGTTCGACACTGCTTCGCTCGGCGGCGGCGTGCGACTGGGCTTCCCGCTGACCCAGAACGCCTCGATGTCGCTGCGTTACACGCTGCGGTCGGATGAGGTGATCATCGACGATTACCTCTGCGATCCCGGCGCGCTGGTCCTGTCGCCCGCCCTCTGCTCGCAGCGCGGCGCCTACGTCACCTCGCTGGTCGGCTTCGGCATTCGCGTCGACCGCCGCAATGATGCGATCAAGCCGACCCGCGGCTTCTTCGTGGATCTGAGCCAGGATCTGGCCGGTGTCGGCGGCGACGTGAACTACCTGCGGACCGAGTTCTCGGGCGGCTGGTACCATGGCTTCAACAAGGACTTTGTCCTCAGCGTCAGCGGCACCGCCGGCTACATCGACGGCTGGGGCGGCGACAGCGTTCGCATCAACGACCGGTTCTACAAGGGCGGCAACAGCTTCCGCGGCTTCGAGGTCGCCGGCATCGGTCCTCGCGAGACGGATCGTGAAGACGCCCTGGGCGGCAAGGCCTACGCGATCGGCACCGTTGAACTGACCGTTCCGACCTTCCTTCCGGAACAGTACGGCATCAAGGCCGCGCTCTTCACCGACTTCGGTACGGTGGGGATGCTGGACGATGTCGACAAGGTCGATGTCAACGGCGGGATCGCCGCCACCTGCGGAACCGGGACCGAGCTCTGCGTCCGCGACGACCTGAGCCTGCGGGCCTCCGCGGGCCTTTCGGTCTTCTGGCGGTCCCCGATGGGACCGATTCGTTTCGACTTCAGCCAAATTCTGGCCAAAGAAGACTACGACAAGACGGAAACGTTCCGCTTCTCAACCTCCACAAGGTTCTAGGACTCTCATGACTTTCAAGAAGACCATCGCGGTCGCGGGCGCCTTTGCGACCGCCTTCGCCGTTTTCGCGTCCTCGGCCTCGGCCCAGACGGCGCCCGCCGCCGCTGCTGCGGCGCCGGCGCCGATCCGTCACGGCGCCGCGGTGCCGGGCGTCTGCTTCTACAACTTCGACCGCGCCCTGGCGTCGTCGGACGTCGGCAAGGCCGTCGCCGCCCGGATCAACGTCATCGCCAAGGAAGTCGAGGTCGAGCTCACCAACGACGAGAAGGCCCTTTCGACCGACATCCAGGGCTTTGACCGCGCCCGCGCGACCATGACCCAGGACGCGACCGAGCAGCGGGCCTCGCAACTGACGATCCGCCGCAACGCCCTGGCCCGCAAGCTGGACCTGCGCCAGCGCGAGCTGCAGGCCACCCGCGGCAAGGCCCTGGACCGTATCGAGCAGGAAATGAGCCCGGTGGTCATCGCCACCTACCAGGCGCGTGGTTGCTCGGTGCTGCTCACCGGCTCTGTCGTCACCGGCAATCCGCAGATGGACATCACCGACCAGGTGGTCACGGGTCTGAACGCCAAGATCAAGACCCTGGCCTTCAACCGCGAACGTCTGGACGCGCCGGCCGCGGCTCCGGCCGCTCCGGTCGCCGCTGCCGCGGCGCCGAAGCCCAAGCCCTGACCCGGCGACTCGGGATATCGCGGGTCCGTGCGAGGACGTCATGCCTGACCCGCGATTCTATCTGAACAGAGGCCCGCTTCCGCTGGCCGACCTCATCGCCGCCGTCGGCGGAGAGGTCGCGCCCGGGCAGCGGGCCGATCTTTTGGTGAGCGCCGCCGCGCCGCTCGACCGCGCCGGACCCGGCGACATCGCCTTCCTGGGTGACCGCAAATATCTTCCGGCCCTGCGGGAGACCCGCGCCGGTGCGGTGCTGGTGTCAGAGCCCTTCGTCAGCGATGTTCCGAAGGGGTGCATCGCCGTCGTCGCCGGACGGCCGCACGCCGCCTGGTCGGCCGCCGCCGGCCTGCTGCACGCGCCCCGCGGCTACGAGCCCGGCGCGCCCGCCATTCACCCGACCGCCGTGATCGAGGACGGGGTTCAGATCTCGCCGGGCGTGGTGATCGGACCGGACGCCCGGATCGGCCGGGGGACCCGTCTCGATCCGAACGTCGTCATTGGGCCAGGTGTCGCCATCGGCCGCGACTGCACCATCGGCGCGAACGCCAGCGTGCTGTTCGCACTGGTCGGCGACCGGGTCCAGATCTACGCCGGCTCGCGGGTCGGAGAGGCCGGCTTCGGCGCGACCGGCGGGGAGGCCGGCGTCATCGACGTGCCCCAGCTGGGCCGCGTGATCCTGCAGGATGGCGTGACGCTCGGCGCCAACTCCTGCATCGACCGCGGCGCCTGGGAGGACACGGTTGTCGGCGAGAACAGCAAGCTCGACAATCTGACCCACATTGGACACAGCGCCCGGCTTGGCCGCAATTGCGTGATGGCGGCCTATTCCGGCCTGTCTGGCACCGTCACCGTCGGCGATGGCGTGGCCATGGGCGGCCGGGTCGGCATCGCCGATCACGTCGACATCGGGGCCGGCGCCCGCCTCGGAGCCGGCTCCGGCGTGTTTCGTCACGTACCGGCCGGAGAAACCTGGGGCGGGTTTCCCGCCCAACCGATGAAGGCCTGGCTGCGACAGACCGCATGGCTGGCCAAGAGCACCCGCCCGACCAAGGAAGACAAGGCATGACCGAGGAAGCCGCGACCGGCGTCGCCATTACCTTTGACGAGATCCTGCAGCGCCTGCCGCATCGCTATCCGTTCCTGATGGTCGATCGCGCGGAGGACTACATCGCCCACACCTCCATCGTGGGCATCAAGCACGTCACCTTCAACGAGCCCTACTTCCAGGGGCACTTCCCGGGCAATCCAGTGATGCCGGGCGTGATGATCGTTGAGGCGATCGCCCAGACCGGTGCGCTGATGATGTCCAAGACCCTGGATGTAGACATCACGAAGACGGCGATCTTCTTCATGTCCGTCGACGGCGCCCGCTTCCGCCGTCCGGTGCGGCCTGGCGACACGCTGCGGATGCCGGTGGTGGTCACCCGCGCCCGCGGCGACGTCTTCAAGTTCGCAGGCAAGGCGTTCGTCAACGACAAGCTCGCCGCCGAGTGCGAGTTCGCGGCGATGAAGGGCGACAACACCTAGTGGCCCGCATCCATCCCACCGCCATCGTCGATCCCAAGGCCAGGCTGGACGACAGCGTCGAGATCGGCCCGTTCTGCATGGTTGGACCGGACGTGACCCTCGCCAGGGGCGTCAGGCTGCTGTCCCACGCCATCGTCGAGGGCGTCACCGAGGTCGGCGAGGACTGTGTCCTGCACCCGTTCGCCTGCCTCGGCGGCGCGCCGCAGCACAGCGCCCACCGGGGCGAGCCCACCCGGGTCGTCGTCGGCGCGCGCAACGTCTTCCGCGAGCATGTGACGGTTCACGCCGGCACGGCGGGCGGTCGCGGCGTGACGACGGTCGGCGACGACGGACTGTTCATGGTCAGCACCCACATCGGCCACGACTGCATCATCGGCGACAAGGTCATCATGGCCCCCAGCGTCGCGGTCGGCGGCCATGTGACGGTCAGTGACTTTGTCTTCCTGGGCGGTCTGGCGGCCATCCACCAGTTCACCCGCGTCGGCCGCTATGCCTTTGTCGGCGGCGGCGGCATCGTGACCAAGGATGTGATCCCCTACGGCTCGGTCTGGGGAAACCACGCCCATCTCGAGGGGCTCAACCTGATCGGCCTCAAGCGGCGCGGCTTCACGCGCGAGCAGATCGCCGTTCTGCGCGCCGCCTACCGGCTGCTGTTCGCCGATGAGGGCACCTTCCAGGAGCGGTTGGACGACGTGGCCGAGGGCTATGCCCATGTCCCGGAGATCGTCGAGATCCTCGAGTTCATCCGCGTCGACGCCACGCGGCCGCTTTGCCTGCCGCATCGCGAGATGTGACGTTGCGCAAGCTGGGGCTCATCGCCGGCGGCGGCGGCCTGCCCGCCGAGATCGCCCAGCGCTGCCGGGCGGCCGGCCGGCCCTATTTCGTGATCCGGCTGCGCGGATTCGCCGACGACGGCACGGCGGACCATCCGTCCGAGGACATCGGGCTGGCCGAGCTGGGCAAATGCTTCAAGGCCCTGCGTCGCGAAGGCTGCGAGACGGTCTGTTTCGCCGGAAACGTCGCCCGTCCCGACTTCGGCAAGCTCAAGCCCGACATGCGCGGCATGGCCGCCCTTCCGGGCGTCATCGCCGCGGCGCGCCAGGGCGATGACGCCATGCTCCGCCGGGTCCTGGAAGAGTTTGGCAAGGAAGGCTTCGAGATCGAGGGCGCGCACGAGGCGGCCGGCAGTCTGACCCTGTCGCTGGGCCTGCTCGGGCGGCACAAGCCGTCGGCGGAGCACCGGGACGACATCGAGCGCGCCCTGACGGTCGCCCGCGCCATCGGCCGGCTGGACATCGGGCAGGGCGCGGTCGTCTGCGAAGGCCTGGTGCTGGCCGTCGAGGCCCAGGAGGGCACCGACCGCATGCTGCATCGCGTCCACGAGCTGCCCGAGGCCGTTCGTGGGCGCCCTGAAAGCCCGCGTGGCGTGCTGGCCAAGGCGCCCAAGCCCATCCAGGAGGTTCGTGTGGACCTTCCGACCATCGGCGTGGCCACCGTCCGGGGCGCGGCGCGCGCCGGGCTGGCCGGCATCGTCGGGGAGGCGGGGCGCCTGCTGGTGGTGGATCGCGAGCAGACGATCGCCGAGGCCGACGCGATGGGCCTGTTCATCCTGGGCGTGGAGCCTCGCGACGAATGACCCGCCCCCTGACGGTGATGCTGGTGGCGGCCGAAGCGTCGGGTGACAGCCTCGGCGCCGGGCTGGCCCGGGCGCTGAAGGCGCGGCTGGGTGACCAGATCCGGTTCGTGGGCGTCGGAGGCTCCCGCATGGCCGCCGAAGGCGTCCAGAGCCCTTTCGACATCGCGGACCTGTCGATCCTCGGCATCTTCGAGGCAATCCCGGCCTATCCCCGCATCCGGCGCCGGGTAGCCGAGACGGCGGCGCTGGCCGTGCGTGAGAGGCCGGACGTCGCCGTACTGATCGACAGCTGGGGCTTCACGCTTCGCGTCGCGCACGCGCTGCGCAAGGCGTTCCCTAATCTGCCGCTGGTCAAATACGTAGGCCCCCAGGTCTGGGCCACCCGGCCGGGGCGGGCCAGGACCCTGGCGGCGTCGGTTGATCATCTGCTGTCGATCCACAGCTTCGACGCCCCCTGGTTCGAGGCGGAGGGCCTGACGACCACCTTCGTCGGCAACCCGGCCCTTGCCAAGGACTTCAGCAAGGCCGACCCGGCCCGGCTTCGAGCGGCCATCGGCGCGGCGGACGACGACGACATCCTGCTGGTCCTGCCCGGCAGTCGTCCGGCCGAGATCCGGCTGGTCCTGCCGGCTTTCGAGGACGCGGTGAAGCGGCTGAAGGACCAGCGCCCCGGCCTGCACATCGTCATTCCGGCCGCGACCACGGTCGCCGAGGCTGTTGCGGCCCGGGTCGCCGGCTGGCCCTATCGCGCCCATGTCATCACCGACGAGCAGCTCAAGGACGACGCCTTCGTCGCCGCGACGGTCGCCCTGGCCTGCAGCGGCACGGTGACCACCGAGCTGGCCCTGGCCG
>JBIKTU010000187.1:0-4828 GCA_044347965.1 Caulobacter sp. | reverse complement strand
GCGGCCTTAGCTCGCGGCATCATGAGCGAGCAATCCCATCCCGAGATCCGTGAGGCCGTCCGCAAGCTGTGCGCGGGTTTTCCCGGCGAGTACTGGCGCGCGCTGGACCGCGACCGGACCTATCCCACCGAGTTCGTGAAGACGCTGACCGAGGCGGGCTTCCTGTCGGTGCTGATCCCGGAGGAGTACGGCGGCTCGGGCCTGGGCCTGTCGGCGGCGAACGCCGTGCTGGAGGAAATCCACCGCAGCGGCGGCAACGGCGGCGGATGTCACGCCCAGATGTACACCATGGGCACGGTGCTCAAACACGGCAGCGCCGCCCAGAAGGCCGAGTACCTGCCAAAGATCGCCTCGGGCGAACTGCGGCTGCAGGCCTTCGGCGTCACCGAACCGACCGCCGGCACCGACACCACACGCATCTCGACCTTCGCGAAGCGCGTCGGCGACAAGTACGTCGTCAACGGCCAGAAGATCTGGATCAGCCGCGCCGAGCACAGCGACCTGATGGTCCTGCTCGTCCGCACGACCCCGCGCGAGGAGGCGGCCCGTCCGGCCGACGGCATGAGCGTTCTGCTGGTCGATATGCGGAAGGCGGTCGGGAACGGCCTGACCATCCGGCCGATCCGCACCATGCTGAACCACGCCACCACAGAGCTGTTCTTCGACAACCTCGAGGTGCCGGTCGAGAACCTGGTCGGCGAGGAGGGCAAGGGCTTCCGCTACATCCTCGACGGCATGAACGCCGAGCGCATCCTGATCGCGGCCGAGTGCATCGGCGACGGCCGGTTCTTCATCGACCGGTCCAGCGCCTACGCCAAGGACCGCTCCGTCTTCGGCCGGGCCATCGGCGAGAACCAGGGCGTTCAGTTCCCCATCGCCCGCAACCATGTCCAGCTGTCGGCCGCCGCCCTGATGGTCGACCACGCCGCCGCCCTGTTCGAGGCCGGCCAGCCCTGCGGCACCGAGGCCAACATGGCCAAGATGCTGGCCAGTGAAGCCTCGTGGGCCGCTGCCGACACCTGCATCCAGACCCATGGCGGCTTCGGCTTCGCCGAGGAGTACGACGTCGAGCGCAAGTTCCGCGAGACGCGCCTCTACCAGGTGGCCCCGATCAGCACGAACCTGATCCTGAGCCACGTGGGCACGCACGTGCTGGGGATGCCGAAGAGCTTCTGAGGCGGGCGCCTCCCTCCCCCTTGTGGGGAGGGACAGGTCGCGAAGCGACCAGGGTGGGGCAAGGGGTGGCCACCTTCAGCGTCGGGTCAGGATCACTGCTTGCCCCACCCGTCTCGTCTCGCCTGCGGCTCGCCGAGCCACCCTCCCCACGAGGGGGAGGGAGAAGGTGTCTTGCATAGCCCGGCCGCATGGCTTTCTATCCTCTCCCATGCGTCTAAGGCATATTGAAGTGTTCCACGCGGTGTATGCGCACGGGTCGATCTCGACCGCGGCGCGGGCGCTGAACGTGTCCCAGCCCTCGGTGAGCAAGGTGCTCAAACACGCCGAGGACCAGCTGGGCTTCGACCTGTTCCGGCGGGTGAAGGGGCGGTTGGCGCCGACCGACGAGGCGCATGCGCTGTTCCGTGAGGTGAAGGAGGTCTTCGAGCGGCTCGACTCGCTGAAGCAGGCCGCCCGAAACCTCAAGCTCGGCGAGGGAGGGCATATCCGCGCCGCCGTGCTGCCGGCGCTGGGCCTGGGCGTCGCGCCCGAGGCCGTGGCCCGCTTCCGGGCGGCGCACCCGACCGTGACCTTCGACTTCCGCACCCTGCACTATGACGAGGTGCTGCGCGGCCTCTATGAGCATGAGGTCGACATGGCGCTGGCCTATGACGCCATCCAGCACCCGCGCATCGCCAACTTCCAGATCGGGACGGGCGAACTCATGCTCATGTTCCCGCGTGGCGAGTTCGGGGCGGACGCCGCCGAGCGGCTTGACCTGGCCGAGCTGGAAACGCGCGAATACATCGGCTCGGGCGCCACGGGTCCGGTCAGCGAGATCTTCAACCGCGAGGTCGAGTCGCGCGGGCTGACCATCAATGAGCCGGTGACCTGCAGCACCTTCTACATGGCCGCCTCGCTCGTTCGGAACGGCGTCGGGGTTGCGGTGGTCGACGAGTTCACCGCCCGGTCCGCCCCCTCCGACAAGGTCGAGTTCCGACCGCTCGACCCGCCGCTGCAGTTCGGCGTCTACTGCATGCACCTGGAAGACCGGCCGCTCTCCAACCTGTCGGAGAACTTCATCAGGACGATGGGCCAGGTGCTGGCGGAGAAGAGCGGCGGCCAGGCCGTCCCATAGCTTTTCTTCATAGACCAGACCCGCATCTGAATTCGACGCCGGGCGGTTCCATCGCGATGGTCCCGCCACCAAAGGCAGCCACCCGAGCGTTCCATGATCTCCTCGCCCTACCTCCTCTATCTTGGCGCCGCGACCGATCCGCTGGCGGTGAAGACCGCGCGCGGCGTGGCCGAGTGGCGGCCGCGGCTCTGTCTCGGCCAGCGCCGGTTGCCCGGCTGCGAGGTCACCCTTGGCCTCCAGGACATGACCGTGGGCCAGGCCGCGGCGGGCGGGGCCAGGACGATGATCATCGGCGAGGCCAACGCCGGGGGCGTGCTCAGCGCCGCCGCCATTCCCGAGATCGTCGCCGCGCTGGAGGCGGGACTCGACGTCGCCAGCGGGCTGCACCAGCGGCTCGGCGATGTCCCCGCCATCCGCGAGGCGGCGCAGCGCCTCGGCCGCCGTCTGTTCGATGTGCGCCAGCCGCCGGGGGATCTCGCGGTCGGCAAGGGAACCCCTCGCGCCGGCCTGAGGCTGCTGACCGTCGGCACCGACTGCTCGATGGGCAAGATGTACACGTCCCTGGCCCTGGAGCGTGAGATGCGCGCCCGGGGTATGAAGGCCGACTTCCGCGCCACCGGTCAGACCGGCATCCTGATCGCGGGCGAGGGCGTCGCGGTCGACGCGGTCGTCGCCGACTTCATCTCCGGCGGCGCCGAGCGGATCTCGCCCGCCCGCCACGACGGCGGCTGGGACATCATCGAGGGCCAGGGCTCGCTGTTCCACCCGTCCTACGCGGGGGTTTCCCTGGGCCTGCTGCACGGCAGCCAGCCGGACGCGCTGGTCCTCTGCCACGAGCCGGGGCGGCCCCACATGCGCGGCGTGCCGGGCCATCCGGTGCCGGGGCTGAAGGAGACGCTGGAGCGCAACCTCGAGGCCGCGCGCTTAACCAACCCCGCGGTCATTCCGGTGGGCGTGGCCTTCAACACATCCGCCTTCAGCGACGAGGAGGCCGCCCGTCTCTGCGCCGAGGCCGCCGCCGAACTCAATCTGCCCTGCCAGGACCCCGTCCGGATGGGCGTCGACCGGATCGTGGACAACCTGCTGTCATGCTTCGAAGCTTCGTCGTCTCACGCCGCCACTGGCCGCTGAAGGCGCCCTTCCGCATCTCGCGGGGCGTCAAGACCGCAGCCGACACGGTGATGGTCGAGCTGCGGCGCGGCGCGGCGGGCGGTCGCGGGGAGTCCGTCCCCTATCCTCGCTATGGCGAGAGCGTCGACGCGGTGGTCGCCCAGCTCGAGACCGTGGCCGACGCCTTCGAGGCCGGGATGCCGGACGAGGCGGTAGTCGCCATGCTGCCGCCCGGCGCGGCGCGCAACGCGCTGGACTGCGCCCTCTGGGATCTCCGCGCACGGGAAACCGGCCGTGGCGTGGCGGAGATGACCGGACTGGCGCTGCCGGGGCGACTGGCCTGCGCGGTTACGGTCAGTCTCGATGAGCCGGAGGCCATGGCCGCGGCCGCGCGAGCCATTGCTGACGCCCCGGTGGTCAAGGTCAAACTGGATGGCGCGCTGGTCGAGGAGCGTTTGCTCGCTGTGGGTCAGGCGGCGCCCGCTTCGCGACTCATCATCGATCCGAACGAAGGCTGGTCGCTCGATCTTCTGCGCGACGTATCGCCGCTGCTCGCCCGCATGAATATCGCTCTGATTGAGCAGCCGCTGCCGGCAGGCGCCGATGAAGGGCTGGAAGGTTTCGAGCCGCCGGCGCCGGTTTGCGCCGATGAGTCGGTCCATACGACCGGGCAGCTTGCCGACCTCAGGGGGCGCTACCAGGCGATCAACATCAAGCTCGACAAGACGGGCGGCCTGACCGAGGCCATCGCCTTGCTGGCCGAGGCCCGCAGGCTTGGCTTCACGGTGATGACCGGCTGTATGGTGGCGTCATCCCTGGCCATCGCGCCGGCCCTCCATATCGCCGGCGCCTCCGATTTCGCTGACCTTGACGGGCCCTGGTGGCTGGCCGACGACTGGTCTGGCGGGGTCAAGGTCGAGAGCGGCTGGCTGACGCCGCCGGCGCGGGGTTTCTGGGGAGAGCCCGGATAGATTGTATAGGGTTTGGTTATGCCTTTCCGAAGCGTCGGAAAGGCTTTGGTTATTGGCGGTGATCGGACGAACAGCGATCCTGCGAAAGACGGCGGTGGACAGGGCGGAATGCCCGCTCCGCGCACAGAGGGGGTTACGGGACATGTCCCACAAGATCATCACGACCTTTAGATTCGCGCTGCTCGCGGGGGCATCGCTGATCGCGACCAACGCCTGGGCCCAGGACGCCGGCACCGAGGTCGAGGCCATCACGGTCATCGGCAGCCAGATCAAGGGCGCGAAGGTCGACACCGCCCTTCCGGTGACCCTGGTCAGCCAGGACGATATCGTCGCGACGGGCGCCGTCTCCGGCGATGAACTGTTCCGCGCGATCCCGCAGGCGGGCGACGTCCAGTTCCAGGAAGCCCGCACCACCGGCAACCTGAACGACGCGCGCGGCGATGTCGCGTCGCTG
>JBIKTU010000186.1:0-4844 GCA_044347965.1 Caulobacter sp. | reverse complement strand
GCCCATGCGAGCCAGCGCGATTTCGGCGACCTCGATGGCGGCCGGAAGGGTGGATGGGTCGGCGGCGACGAGGGTGACGGCGAGGGACATGCGGGCCGGTTAGCGTGGTTTCGGCGCCCTGAGAACCCCTCCTCCTCGATGGAGGAGGGGCAGGGGTGGTGGTGTGGTCGCCGCGGTCGAGCGTTGTGCTCCGCGAGGCTCCGAGCCGAACGCACGCATCCGGATGGGCTTCGCTTCCACCACCATCCCCGGCCCTTCCTCCATCGAGGAGGAAGGGAGATAGTGGCGGACCCGCGCTCGGCGCCCTAATCCCCGACCATGCCCTCCATCCTGCTCATCCACGGCCCGACCGCCAGCGGCAAGTCCGCCCTGGCGCTGCGCGTTGCGGGAGCGGTCGGGGGCGAGCTGGTCAACGCCGACGCGCTGCAGCTCTACAGCGACCTTACTGCTCTCAGCGCCCGTCCGACGCCGGAAGAGACAGCCGGCGTCCCCCATCACCTGTTCGGGGTCGCCGACGGCGCCGACGGCTGGTCGGTCGGCCGCTGGGCCCGCGCCGCCGGGCCGGTCATCGACGAGATCGTGGCCCGTGGCCGCACCGCCGTCGTGGTCGGCGGTACGGGCCTCTACTTCAAGGCCCTTACTGAGGGTCTGGCCGACATCCCGCCGACGCCCGCCGCCGTGCGGGTCGGGGTCGGCAAGACCTTCGACACCTTGGGGGAGGCGCGGTTCCGCGAACTTCTGGCCTCGGTCGATCCGGTCGCCGAGGCCCGCATCGCGCCCGGCGACCGCATGCGCCTGTCCCGCGCGATGGAGGTGCTGGAGGCTACAGGCAAGCCGCTCACCGTCTGGCAGGCGAAGACCGCCCCTGCCCTGCCCGCCGACGCGTGGCGGGCGGTGGTCATCGAGCCGGAGCGCGACCTGCTCTACGCCCGCTGCGACGCGCGCTTCGAGACCATGCTCGAACGCGGTGCCCTGGACGAGGTGCGCGCCCTGATCGCCCGCGGCCTGGACCCCGACCTGCCGGTGATGAAGGCCGTCGGCGTCCGGGAACTGGCCGCCCATCTGCGCGGCGAGATCTCGCTGGCGCAGGCCGCCGAGCTGGCCCGCCGGGAGACCCGCCGCTACGCCAAACGCCAGCTGACCTGGCTGCGCAACCAGACGCCGGACTGGCCGCGGATCACCGAAACGGATGCCGAAGCGGCATGGGGGCAATTCCTTGCGCAGAGCCCGACCTTGACCGGCCTTCGCTAGCGTGGCATTGGCTTCGGAGACGATTTGGAGCAAACTTCGTGCGCAACACGATCCTCGTACTTACGACGCGACCGCCCTCGGCGTGACCTGATCGTCACGCCGTCGCCGGTCGCGTACGCCCAGGCCCTTTCCGGGCCTTTTTTATTGCCCGTTTCCGAACTCCGCCGAGATCCGACATGACCGCCCAGACGACTGCCAAGAGCTTTACCCCGACGACCGCCGCCGCCCGGGAGATGACCGGCGCGGAGATCGTCGTCCAGGCCCTCGTCGACCAGGGGGTCGACACCCTGTTCGGCTATCCCGGCGGGGCGGTGCTGCCGATCTATGACGCGCTGTTCAACGACAACGAAGCGTACGGTGAGCGCTTGCGTCACATCCTGGTTCGCCATGAACAGGGCGCGACCCATGCCGCCGAGGGCTATGCCCGCTCGACCGGCAAGCCGGGCGTGGTTCTGGTCACCTCCGGCCCTGGCGCGACCAACGCCATCACCGGCATCGTCGACGCGCTGATGGACTCGATCCCGATGGTGGTCTTCACCGGCCAGGTGCCCACCCACTTGATCGGCACCGACGCCTTCCAGGAGGCCGACACCGTCGGCATCACCCGCGCCTGCACCAAGCACAACTACCTGGTGAAGGACGTCGCCGACCTGCCGCGGATCATCCACGAGGCGTTCCACATCGCCACCACCGGCCGGCCCGGCCCGGTGCTGATCGACATCCCCAAGGACGTGCAGTTCAGCACCGCGACCTACCAGACGCCCGACGAGGTCAGCTTCAGCCACGGCTACGCGCCCCGCACCAAAGGCGATCCGGGCAAGATCACCGAGGCGGTCCGCATGATCGCCAAGGCCCGACGGCCGGTCTTCTACACCGGCGGCGGAGTCATCAATGCCGGTCCCGCGGCCAGCGCCGCCCTGCGGACCTTCGCGGCCATGACCGGCGCGCCGGTGACCTCCACTCTCATGGGTCTGGGCGCCTTTCCGGCCGCCGACCCGGCCTGGCTGGGCATGCTGGGCATGCACGGCACGTTCGAGGCCAACCATGCCATGCACGACTGCGATGTGATGATCTGCGTCGGCGCCCGCTTCGATGACCGCGTCACCGGCCGGCTGGACGCCTTCTCGCCGAACAGCAAGAAGATCCACATCGATATCGACGCCAGCTCGATCAACAAGAATGTCCGGGTCGACATCGGCATCATCGGCGACGCCGCCAGCGTGCTGGACGACCTGATCGAGGCCTGGAAGGTCGAGGGCCTGGAGGCCAACCGCACCGCCCTGGACGACTGGTGGCGGCAGATCGACGCCTGGCGGGCCGTCCAGTGCCTGCGCTACACGCCTTCGACGACCGCCATCAAGCCGCAGCAGGCGATCGAACGCCTCTATGAGCTGACCAAGGGCCGCGACACCTACATCACCACCGAGGTCGGCCAGCACCAGATGTGGGCCGCCCAGTTCTACCGCTTCCAGGAACCCAACCGCTGGATGACCTCCGGGGGTCTGGGCACCATGGGCTACGGCATGCCCGCCGCCATCGGCGTGCAGCTGGCCCACCCAGGCGGCCTAGTCATCGACATCGCCGGCGAAGCCTCCATCCAGATGTGCATCCAGGAGCTTTCGACGGCCGTGCAGTACGGCCTGCCGATCAAGATCTTCATCCTCAACAACGAGTGGATGGGCATGGTCCGCCAGTGGCAGCAGCTGCTGCACGGCGAGCGCTACAGCCAGTCCTACTCCGAGAGCCTGCCGGACTTCGTCAAGCTGGCCGAGGCCTATGGCGCGGTCGGCATCCGCTGCAGCGATCCGGCCGAGCTGGACGCGAAGATCCTCGAGATGATCGAAAGCCCGCACCCGGTGCTCTTCGACTGCCGCGTCGAGAAGCTGGAAAACTGCCTGCCGATGATTCCGTCGGGCAAGGCCCACAACGAAATGATCCTGCCCGAAGGCGGCGAGGACATCGGCAAGGTCATTGATGAAGCCGGGCGCAGGCTGGTGTAGGCCACATTGACAACCTATACGAGTTTTGGTGATTTGCGGCTCGCATGCCGCAGTTCGAATGGGATCCGGAGAAAGCTCGCTCAAACCTCGCCAAACACGGTGTCTCGTTCGAGATCGCCCGCGAGGTTTGGGACGATCCGCGGATCGTCTGGTATGCTGACGACATCGTCGACAACGAACTTCGCTGGCACGCGATCGGGGTCGTCGGGTTCGTCACCTTGCTGCTGGTCGTCCATACCCACCGGGACTCGGCGACGGGCGAAGTGGTCCGAATTGTCAGCGCGCGAAAGGCGGCTCCTCGGGAGCGCAAACGGTATGAGCAAGAAATCCTCAAATTCTGGTCGTGAGGCTGAACTGGCGCGGCTTGCGGCCATGCCAGACGAGGAGATCGACACCAACGACATCCCGGAAGTCGACCTGGAAAGGCGGCTCTTTGCCAGTCGTCCGAACCAGGGCGAGGCCCGTCTGTGGCCCGTCGGTGTCGAGGCCGATCTCGTCAGCTGGTTCCTGAACCAATCGGACTCCAGCACCTATCAGCAAGAGATCAACAAGGCTCTTCGGGCACATATCGCCGACACCGACGCCAAGACACGGAAACGCCGCGCCTGATGACCACCGCACCCAACCCCGCCTCCGCCTACGACATGTCCCATGGGGACGTGGTCGAGAACCTCGCCACCTTCGCGCTGCTCGTCGACAACGAGGCGGGCGTCCTGCACCGCGTGGTCGGCCTGTTCGCGGCCCGCGGCTACAACATCGACAGCCTGACCGTGGCCGAGACCGACCGACGGGCCCATACCAGCCGCATCACCATCGTCACCCGCGGCGCGCCGAATGTGCTGGAGCAGATCGAGGCCCAGCTGTCGAAGGTGGTCAGTGTCCGCCGCGTTCACGACGTCACCCGCGACCCCAACGGCATCGAACGCGAACTGGCCCTGGTGAAGGTGCGCGGAACAGGGACCGACCGGGTCGAGGCGCTGCGCGTCTCCGACATCTTCCGGGCCAAGGTCATCGACACCACGTCCGAAAGCTTCGTGTTCGAGATCACCGGCGCGCCCAGCAAGATCGACAGCTTCGTCGAGCTGATGCGGCCGCTCGGCCTGGTCGAACTGTCCCGCACCGGCGTGCTCTCCATCGAGCGCGGCGCCGAGGGGATGTAACTCGACGACGCCCGCCCGGGGAGGCATGCTGCCTGCCGGGGAGGACGCCGGATGAATTCCCAGATCACGCGACGCGGCCTGTTCGCCGCCGGCCTCGTCGTTCCGGTCACGACGAGCGCCCTGACCTGCGTCGCCGCTGAGCAGGCCGTGCCGGCGCCGACCCGGAAGGTTCCCTGGACAGCGGCGCCCGCCGGGCCACCCGCCGTCCCCGTCAAACCCGGCGAACGGCTGCCTGACGCCTATCGCGAGAACGACCCCGTCACGGGCATGCAGAAGGGCTACGCCGTCCTTCCCGAGGCCGAGCGGGCAAAGGGGTTCGTGCGACCGGTGCGCGAGGTCTACACGCACACCGTCTGCGGGGCGAACACGCGCATGTCGCGTGAGATCGCCGAAACGATGGCCCGCAATCCGAAGTTCTATGGCAGCGGCTACT
>JBIKTU010000185.1:0-4857 GCA_044347965.1 Caulobacter sp. | reverse complement strand
TGCAGCATCGACAGGGTGGTCGTTTCCGACATCACCCGGGGGCCGTCCGGACGCTTGCCGGCCTCCATCTTGCGGATGGTGAGCGGGACCATCTTGCCACCGTTGAGGACAGCGCCCATCGCCTGGGCCAGGGCCAGAGGCGAGACGTTGATGCCGTGGCCGAACGAGACGCTGGCCATGTCGTCCTCGTCCCACTTCTTCGGAGTCAGCGGACGGGTGGACTCCAGCAGTTCGACCTCGGCCCGTTTCGTCAGGCCCAGCGCCGCGAAGTAGCGGGCCATGCGATCAGCGCCGACCGCCAGGGCCAGCTTGGCCGTGCCGATGTTGGAGGAGTGGTTGAACACCTCGCGCAGGGTCAGGATGCGGTTGGTGCCGTGGAAGTCGTGGATGGTGCGATAGCCCATCTTCAGCGGCGTGCGGGCGTCGAAGGTCGAGTCCGGCGTCGCCACGCTGGTGTCCAGCCCGATGGCCACGGTGAAGGCCTTGAAGGTCGAGCCCATCTCGAAGACGGAGGCCGCGGCGCGGTTGCGCAGCTGCTCGGGATTGGCCCGCCCAGGATAGTTGGGATCGAAGTCGGGCCAGCTGGCCATGCCCAGGATCTCGCCGGTCTGGACGTTGGTGATCACGCCGACCGCGCCCTTGGGGCTGTACTGGGCGGCGGCCAGCGCCAGCTCCTCCTCCAGGGCCGCCTGGACGCGCACGTCGATCGACAGGGCCACGGGCCGGCTCTCCGCGCCGGCCTTGAGGATCTCCTCGCGCAGGGCCTTCTCGGCGCCGGCCACCGGCTCGCCGCCCTTCTCGTCATAGCCGAGCAGGTGGGCGGCCAGTGACCCAAGCGGATAGACCCGGCGCTGTTCGGGATCGAAGACGACCCCGGGCAGACCCAGGTCGTGGATCCGCGCCTTCTCACCAGGGGTCAGCCCGCGCAGGACCACGCCCCGGCGCTCGGCCGCAAGGGCCCGGTCGATCTGGGACGGCTTGAGCCGCGGAAGCGCCTTGAGCAGCGCCGCACGGACCTCGCGACGCGACCAGACTTCGCGCGTGTCGACCGACAGCGTGTAGTGGGGCAGGTTCGCGGCCAGCAGGCGCCCTTCACGGTCGACCAGATCGGCGCGCTCCGGCGCCCCGGCGTAGGCGCGTCCGCCCTTGCCGGCGTCCGACAGCGTGGCCGACCAGACCGCGCCGCCCGCCATAACGAGAAAGCCCACCGAGAAGATCGCGGCCACGACCAGGATGCGGATTCGGGTGTCGTTCTCGGCCCGTCCGTCGGCGTGGGCCCGCTCGAACGCGTGCTCGACGCGCCAGACCCGCTCGATGATCCAGCGCCAGACCAGCGGATAGCGATGCGGCGTCAGGTCGGGCAGGCTCATCGCGCGCCCCCGGACGGCGCCTCGGCCTCGATCGGCGGCGCCAAAGGCTCGGTGCTGACCTGGATGGGGGCGGCCGGCGTCTCGATGCCGGGACGCCGGAGCGAGGCCGCATACAGATCGTCGACCGTGGTTTCCTGCTTCACGTTCACAGGCGCCATGGCGAGGTAGGCGCGTGACAGGCGCTCCAGCCTCTCGGGCTGTTCGAGGTGGGCGACCTCGGCCTGCAGGACGCGGATCTGACGGGCTTCGTTGCGGATATCCTGCTCGGTGCGAACGATCTCGGTCCGCTCCTTGCCGGCGAAGGTCTTGGCCAGATTGACGCCCACGGCGAGGATAACCAGCACGGAGGTCAGCACGACATTCAGGGTGCGGAAGCCGCGCGTGCGATGGGTGAAGATCACCGAGATCATGCCGCGACCCTCCAGGCGGGGGCCTCGGTGCGCAGGCCGGCGCGCAGCTTGGCCGATCGCGCCCGCGGATTGGCCGAAACCTCGGCGTCCGAGGGATCGCGGTGACCCTTGAAGATCATCTCGAAGGTCGGCGGCGGTCCGCCCGCCACCGGCGGCGCGTGGCGCGAACCGCCCGGCAGGCGCCCCGCCCGTTCGGCGAAGAAGGCTTTCACGATACGGTCTTCGAGGGAATGGAAGGTGACGACGGCGAGACGCCCGCCGCTCTTCAGGATTCGCTCGGCGGCGACAAGGCCCTGCTCCAGTTCGGAGAGTTCCTCGTTCACCGCAATGCGCAGCGCCTGGAAGACCTTGGTCGCGGGATGGACCTTGGCGCCGCGACGACCGCCCAGCGCCTTCTCGACAACCTCGGCCAGGTCCAGCGTCCGTTCGAACGGCCGCTCGGCCCGGCGACGGACCAGGAAGGACGCCACCCGGCGGCTTTCGCGCTCCTCGCCGTAGACGTAGAAGATGCGGGCCAGCTCGGCCTGCTCGGCGGTGTTGACGATGTCGGCGGCGCTCGGGACATCGCCGCCCATGCGCATGTCCAGCGGGCCGTCGCGCATGAAGGAGAAGCCGCGCTCGGCCTCATCGATCTGCATGGACGAGACGCCGATATCCAGCGCGACGCCGTCGACGCTGCCGGGCGCGAAATGGTCGCCCATCTCCGAGAAGCGGGCCTCGATCAGGCGAAAGCGGCCGGTCGCCTCAAGCGGCGCGGCGAAGCGACGGGCGGTCGGGTCGCGGTCAAAGGCGACGACCGTGGCTCCGGTGTCGAGAAAGGCCCGGCTGTAGCCGCCCGCCCCGAACGTGCCGTCGATGATGGTTTCGCCGGGTCGGGACGAGAGCGCCTCGACGACCTCGCCGAGCAGGACGGAGACGTGCGGCGCCTCGGTCATCCGGCCGCTCCGGACAGACGGGCGCGCTGGGCCATCCGCAGGTCGGCGAGGCCGGACTTCGCCGCCTCGCGCTCGGCGGCGCGGTGGGCCTGAAAGGCCTCGCGGGGCCAGACCTGGAAACGGTCGCCCATGCCGACCACGGAGATCCAGTCGCCGGCGCCGATGCCGAACATGTCGCAAAGCGCGGGCGGCAGGGTGATCCGGCCCGCCTCGTCGAACGAGAGCTTCGCCATGCCGCCGAAGACGCTGGTCTCAAGCGCCGAGCGTAGGGGGTCGCCGAACGGCAGCTCCTCGATCAGCCCGGCGTAACGATCGAACAAGGCCTTGCCGCCACCTTCAAGGCAGTCGGCTTCAATCGACGGAAAGCAGAAGACGCCCTCGAAGGGCTGACCGACGGCGGCGCGAAACTCATGCGGCACAACGATGCGCCGCTTGCTGTCGAGCTGCTTCTCGAAGGTCGAGAGGAACACTAGCCCCAGTCCCCTGCCCCTAGATCGCCGACCCCTTCGGCGACAGGAACTGGGTTAACATGGGATGAAATGGGATGCAACGACACTAGAGTGTCGTTTCTTCTCCAAAACAACAATGCCCCGGGGGTCAGAGGTTAACATCTGTAAACGTTCCACAGAACATACATGGAACGTGTTGAGTATTGCGGGGATAAGTCCCGGCTCGCTTTGGGGAAAAATGGATCAGACGGCCTGTAAGCCGGGTTCTGTGACGCGCCCGAGGACGCGCGACGATCATTCCTCTGGACCGGCCATTGCTGACCGGTTCTCGCGACCAACCCGGACGCCTCGGGCCGGCGACGGCCCTGCCCCTTGCGGGGCGCGGAATCCCTATTCGGTCTTGCTCCAGGCGGGGCTTGCCATGCCGTCCCTGTCACCAGGTCCGCGGTGGGCTCTTACCCCACCCTTTCACCCTTCCCGCCGCCGAGGCGGAGGAGGTTTGCTTTCTGTGGCGCTATCCCTCGGGTCACCCCGGGCGGGCGTTACCCGCCGCCTTGTCGCCGTGGAGCCCGGACTTTCCTCGACCCCCGAAGGAACCGCGATCGCCCGGCCGTCTGATCCGGAGCGGTTTGTGAGGGTTGGCGGCGGCGGGGTCAATGCGTGGTTCGACACGCGCCTTCGGCGCTGCTCACCATGACGTGCGAGAATGTCCTCCTGACCACGTCATCCTGAGCAGCCGCGCAGCGGCGTGTCGAAGGACGCAAGGCCCCTACCCCGCCGCCCTTAGCACCGCCATCAGCGTCGCCCGGGTCAGACCGTCGGCCACGCCGTCCCAGCGGGTCTGGACCCAGTGGCGCTGGAAGGCGCTGACGATCTCGCGGGTGGCCTGGTCGAACCGACCGGACGGCGCGCAGTCGTAGCCAAGCCGCGTCAGCCCGGCCTGCAGCGCGAAGACCCCGACGCCCTCGGCGCCCTCGACCAGCGGATCGCCCGGCGCGGGATCGGCCTCGGCCCAGATCCCGTGCCCGGCCTGCGCCAGCTGCTTCCATGGAAACAGCTCGCCGGGATCCTGCTTGCGGGCCGGCGCGACGTCGGAGTGGCCGAGGATGCGGCCATCGTCGATCGACCAGCGGGTGCGGATGTCGGCGACCAGGGCGATCACGGCGTCGATCTGGGCCTGCGGAAACGGGCGGTAGCCGAACTCGTGCCCGGGATTGACGATCTCGATGCCGATCGAGGCGTGGTTGACCCCCTCCTCGCCTTTCCAGAACGAGACGCCGGCATGCCAGGCGCGGCGCTCTTCGGGCACGAGGCGGAAGATGCGGCCATCTTCCTCGACCATATAGTGGGACGACACCCTGGCCTCCGGGTCACGGAGTCGGGCCAGCGCCGCCTCGCCCGACTCCATGCCGGTGTAGTGCAGCACCAGCATGTCCGGGACCTTGGTCCGCGCGTCGAGGTTGGGTGACGGCGCCTCGATGATGTCGAGCGTCATTGCGAGCGGTTCCGGATGGCCATGAGCAGGGGCATGACTTGATTGGGCCTCAGGGCGATGATCAGCACCCCAAGTAGCGCAAGGCCGGCGCCGATGGCCATCCGGCCGTCGAAGTGGTCGTTGGTGATGAGCACGCCCATGATGATGGTGAACAGCGGCGTCATCAGGGTCAGCGGCGAGATCAGCGTCGCCTCATAC
>JBIKTU010000184.1:0-4877 GCA_044347965.1 Caulobacter sp. | reverse complement strand
CCGCCGCAGATCGTCTCGTAATACTGCTTCTGGTCGTCGCCGAAGGTGAAGTTGTTCATGCTGCCCTGGCTGTTGGCCATGGCCCCGATGGCGGCGTAGAGGGCGTCCACGACGTGCTGGCTGGTCTCGACGTTGCCCGCCACCACGGCGGCCGGCGGTTCGGGATCCAGCATCGAGCCGTGCCGCGTGAGGATCTTCAGCGGCGTCAGGCAGCCGGCGTTCAGCGGGATATCGTCATCGACCAGGCTGCGGAACACGTACAGGGCGGCGGCGTCGACGATGGCGGCCGGGGCGTTGAAGTTGTTGCCCAGCTGGTCGGCCGAGCCGGTGAAGTCCAGCACCGCCTCGCCGCGCGCCGCATCGACCTTCACCGTGACCACCACCTCGCCGCCGCCGTCCATGGGGACGCGGGCCTCGCCGTCGACCAGCCTGCCGACCGCCCGCCGCACCGATTGCTCGGCGTTCTGCTGCACGAAGGTCATGTAGCGGGCGACGGTCTGCGGGCCGTGGGCGCGGATCATGTCGGCGACCGCCGCGGCGCCGGCCTGGCAGGCGGCGATCTGGGCCTTGAGGTCGGCCAGGTTGCGCTCCGGCGCCCGGGCGGGCCAGCGGCCCGTGGCCAGGGCCGCGCGGGTTTCCGCCTCCAGGAAACGGCCTTCGCGCATGATCGGTACGGCGTCCAGCAGCACGCCTTCCTCGTCCAGCGTCTTCGAGAACGGCGGCATGGAGCCCGGCTGGATGCCGCCGACATCGGCGTGGTGCCCCCGCGCCGCGACGTAGAAGGCCGGCGCTCCGTCCTCCTCCATGAACACCGGCATGACGACGGTGATGTCCGGAAGGTGGGTGCCGCCGAAGTAGGGGTTGTTGAGCGCGAAGGCCTCGCCGGCCCGGAGCACCGGATGCCGCGCCTTCGTCGCCCGCACGCTGGCGCCCATGCTGCCAAGGTGGACCGGCATGTGCGGCGCGTTGGCGACAAGTCCGCCGTCGGCGTCGAACAGGGCGCAGGAGAAGTCCAGCCGTTCCTTGATGTTGACCGAGTGGGCGGTCCGCTCCAGCGCCGCGCCCATGGCCTCGGCCACGCCCATGAAGCGGCGGTTGAACAGCTCCAGGGTGACCGGGTCGGGCCTGTCGGCGGCGATGGCCGTGGCGACCAGGGGGACGGTGCGGGTCAGGCGGATCAGGCCGTCGGCCTCCGCGGTGGCGCGCCAGCCCCCGGCGACGGCGATCTGGGTGTCGCTGCGGATGATCAGGGCGGGGCCGTCGATCCGATCGAACTCGTGAGCCTGAACAAACAGCGGCTCATCCCGGCCAAGGCCAGGACCTGGATGCGGGTCGGAGCGGTCAGGATGCTGACCAAGGTCCCGCGCCCCTTGATCGGGGTCCCGGCCTTCGCCGGGATGAGCGGAGGCAGAGGCTGCGCTGGCCTCCGCCTCGACGCTGCCGATCAGGATGGCCCGGTCGGGCTCGATGAAGCCGAACAGGCGCTGGTGAGCGGTTTCGAAGGCGCTCCGGGCGGTCGATGCGTCCGAGACCGGAACCGGCAGGGCGGCGTCGGCGCCGTCGTAGCGGAGCAGCAGGCGGCGCTCGACCGTCCCGGCGTCAGAGCCCTGGGCCGCGAGGGCCTCCCGCGCTTCGGCCGCGAGCCGGTCGGCCAGCGCGCCGGCGGCCGCCAGCCCCGCAGTGTCGAGCGGCAGCTCCAGTCCCGCCTGCCGCAGCGCCCCGACACTGGCCTGGCCGATGCCCCAGGCCGACAGCAGCGAGGCGTGCTTCGGGCTCAGCACCTCGGTCACGCCCAGGGCGTCGGCGACCTGGCAGCAGACCTGGCCCGCCGCGCCGCCGAAGCTGACCAGGGCATGGTCACGCGGGTCGAAGCCGCGTTCGGTGGAGATGCGGCGCACGGCCTGGGCCATCTGCTCGACGGCGACGGCGACAAAGCCCTCGGCGGCGGCCTCGACGCTCAGGCCCATCGCCCCCGCCAGCTCGGCGATCCGCGCCCGGGCGGCGGTTGGATCGAGCGGTGCGTCGCCCCGCGGACCGAAGACCGACGGGAACCAGGACGGATCCAGACGGCCAAGCACCAGGTTGGCGTCGGTGACCGTGGCCGGACCTCCGCGACCGTAGCAGGCCGGGCCGGGATCGGCCCCGGCGCTGGCCGGCCCGGCCCGTGCGCGGAAGCCGTCATAGGTCAGGATCGAGCCGCCGCCGGCGGCCACGGTCTCGACGTCGAGCATGGGGCTGCGCAGCCGCGCGCCGGCCACGCGGGCCGTATCGCGTCGCTCCAGCGTCCCGGCGAAGCGGCAGACGTCCGTCGAGGTCCCGCCCATGTCGAATCCGAGCACGGCGGTCGAACCGGCCAAGCGCGCGGTCCGGGCGACGCCCACCACCCCGCCCGCCGGACCCGACACCACCGCGTCCTTGCCCCGGAAGGCCTCGGCCCGGACAAGTTGGCCGGCGGACGTCATGAACCACAGCGGCGCGCCCTCCACCGCCTCCGCGACCTGTTCGACATAGGCGCGCAGAACCGGCGTCAGATAGGCGTCGGCCACCGCCGTCTCGGCGCGTGGAATGAAGCGGGGGAGGGGGCTGGCCTCGTGGCTGAGCGCCACATAATCGAACCCGGCCGCCCGGGCGAGGTCGCCCGCCGCCCGTTCGTTGGCCGGATTGAGGTCGCTGTGCAGGAAGGCGATGGCGACGCTGGTGAAGCCCTCGCCTCTCGCCGCCGCCAGCGCGGCCCCCAGGCCCGCGGCGTCGAGCGCCGCGACGATCCCCCCGTCGCTCGCCAGCCGTTCTTCCGCCTCGATCACCCCGGCGTAAAGAGGCTCGGGCCGCAGGATGTCGAGGGCGAACAGCTCAGGGCGCGACTGGTCTCCGATCAGGATGGAGTCGGCGAACCCCCGCGTGACGACCAGCAGGGTCCTCGCCCCCTTGCGTTCGAGGAGGGCGTTGGTCGCGACCGTCGTGCCCATCTTGATCGCCGTGACCCGATCGGCGGGGAACCGCTCTCCGGGTTCCACGCGCAGCAGCCTGCGCATCGCTTCGACGGCGGCGTCCGCGTAAGAGGGCGAGGCGGAGAGCAGCTTGAGGGTTTGCTCGGTCCCATCCGGCGACCGTCCGATCACGTCCGTGAATGTACCGCCGCGGTCGATCCAGAAGGTCCAGCCTGTCGTCGCGTCAGTTCCGATTGCCATGCGTCCGCCAGAATCCTAAGCTCTGCTTATCCCATGAGCTTCTGGCGAAACATTGCAAGCCTCGCGGCACGGAGCGTCGACGACGCCCAGTGCGCGGATTGTCCGGCGGGCCTGCCCGGCGAGGATCCCGCGTTCACGACCGCTGTAACGGCCCTCGGCGCCAAGCTCGCGCGGGCCGATGGTCGTGCAACCTCGGGCGAGTTCGACATGTTCGCCACGGTGTTCCAGCCGGATGCCGGGTCCGAGCGCAACGTCCACAGGCTTTACGATCTGGCCAGGCAGACGACCCACGGTTTCGAGAGCTACGCCCGACGCCTGGCCAAGCGATATCGCGGCTGTCCGCAGATTCTCGAGGACGTGCTCGACGGGCTGTTTCACATCGCCGGGTCGGATGGCGCGGTGACCGCCGATGAACTCGAGTATCTGGCGCAGGTAAACCACCTGTTCGGCTTCACGCCGTTGACCTTCCGACGCCTGAAGGCGACGCACATGGGGGCCGGCCCGAATGACCCCTATGTGATCCTCGGCGTCCTGCCGGACGCGACCGACGCCGAGGTCCGCGCCGCCTGGCGGGCCCGGGTCTCCGACGCCCACCCGGATCGCGCCCGTTCCCGGGGGCTTCCGGATGATTTCATCGAGGTCGCCGAATCCAAGACCGCGGCGATTAATGCCGCCTATGACACCGTCACCAGGGAGCGCCGGGACATGGCGCTGGAGGGCGCCGCATGAATGGGCGGATGGCGAATCTCTCGCTCTTCACGCGGGTCTTCGGTTGACGTTCGGCCCTTTCGCACAAATTAATGACTGTGAAGGTCGCTTCCCAACGCCGACCTACGAGGACGAGATGGACAATCACACGACAGGGCGGGGTGGCTCTCGATCAGCGGTGCAGGGGCTGGCCTGGCTGGCCGGCGCCGTGGCGACCTGCGCGGCGCTTGCCATCGGCGCGGTCCTGGCTGTGTTCGCCACCCTGACCGTTGTGGTCATTGCCCTGATGTCCAGCGCGCTCCTGGGCCTGGCCGTTCTGGCCAGCCGCGCCCGGCGATCCGTCCGCAGCAAGGCCTCGACGGACAGCGATATCATCGAAGCCCGCAATGTCGGCGGCCACTCCTGGGTCGCCTACGGCTGGAACGAGCGGCGCTAGCCGGAGCCACCCTGGCGCCTGGCCGCTCCGCCGGCTCCCGTTGCTTCCCTACGGTGCGTGGGGGGCAGACATATTGAATCCGGTCCATCAATGCGGGCTTTCGCGGCGTCGGCCATTTGTACGTCGCCCGGAGTCGTTGTCTCGCCCGCCGCGGCGTTGAGCCTCCCGCAAGGTCAGGCTTGCACGGCCCCTCGCCCCGCCGCATGGTGCTTTCAAACAAGCGTTCGGGCCAGATGGGTCCAAGGGAGAGAACAACATGATCGGCGTCGTCGCGACCCTGAAGGTGCAAACCGAGAAGGCCTCGGAGTTCGAAAAGGTGTTTCTGGATCTGGCGGCCAAGGTGAAGGCCAATGAACCGGGCTGCCTGATGTACCAGCTGACCAAGAGCCGCACCGAGGCCGGCGTGTACAAGGTTCTCGAGATCTACGCTTCCGACGAGGCCCTGAAAGCCCACGGCGGCACCGACTACTTCAAGGCCGCCGGCGCCGCGATGGGCCCGACGATGGCTGGCCGTCCCGAGATCGAATACCTCGACGGCGTGGAGT
>JBIKTU010000183.1:0-4880 GCA_044347965.1 Caulobacter sp. | reverse complement strand
GCGGCCAGACCATGGGCATTCCGCACCTGTTCGGGCTGGAAAGCTCGCTGGGCAAGATCCTGCCGGGCGGGTTTGATCCGTCGACGGCCATCGAGACCGCCTCGACCAGCAACAAGGCCGGCGCCGGCGCGGTGACCCGCTCGGAAAAGATCAGCCTGACCATCGCCGCCGTGGTCACCGGCGTGCTGCCCAACGGCAACATGATCATCCAGGGCACCCAGGAGGTCCTGACCAATGGCGAGCTTCGCCGGCTGACCGTGTCGGGCATCGTTCGGCCCGAGGACATCTCCGCGGCCAACACCATCCGCCACACCCAGATCGCCGAGGCCCGCATCGCCTATGGCGGCCGGGGCGACATCACCCGCGTCCAGGCGACGCCGGCGGGCCAGGGTCTGGTCGAGGCCTTCTCTCCGTTCTGATCCGGGTCAGTCCGGCGGCCAGACCACGATGCGGTCAGATGGAACCGTCCGACCGTTGAATCGTGCTCTGGAGCCAAAGGTCCAGAGCCTGATACAGGCTCTGGACGAAGCGCCCCCTCAAGGGTTTCCGCGCGGACTGTCTAGGCCCGCCGCCCCGCCGTCGAGACGTTGTCCAGGCCCAGCGCCGACAGCGCGCCGGCGACGATGCCGTCGGCGTCGAGGCCGGCCTGGGCGTACATCAGGTCGGGCTTGTCCTGGTCCTGGAAGACGTCGGGCAGCATCAGGGTGCGGATCTTCAGGCCGCGGTCGAAGGCGCCGTGCTCGGCCAGGGCCTGAAGCACGAAGGCGCCGAAGCCGCCCATCGCCCCTTCCTCGACCGTGACGATGGCCTCGTGCTCCCGCGCCAGACGCAGGATCAGGTCGACGTCGAGCGGCTTGGCGAAACGGGCGTCGGCGACGGTGGCGGACAGGCCGCGCGCGGCCAGCAGGTCGGCGGCCTTGAGGCTTTCGCCCAGGCGCGTACCGAACGAGATGATGGCGACGCTGGTCCCCTCGCGGACGATGCGGCCCTTGCCGATCTCCAGCGGTTCGTTGACGGCCGGCATCTCGAGGCCAAGGCCCTCGCCGCGCGGATAGCGGAAGGCGCTGGGGCGGTCGTCGATGGCGGCGGCGGTGGCGACCATCCGGGCCAGCTCGATCTCATCGGCGGCGGCCATCAGGATCATCCCCGGAAGGGCGCCCATGAAGCCGACATCGAAGCTGCCGGCATGGGTCGGACCATCGGCCCCGACGAGGCCGGCGCGATCCATGGCGAACCGCACCGGCAGACGCTGGATGGCCACGTCATGCACGACCTGGTCGTAGCCGCGCTGAAGGAAGGTCGAATAGATGGCGCAGAACGGCTTCATGCCGTCGGCGGCGAGGCCGGCGGCGAAGGTCACCGCGTGCTGTTCGGCGATGCCGACATCGAACGTCCGCGCGGGGAAGGCCTTTTCGAAGATGTCGAGCCCGGTGCCGGACGGCATGGCGGCGGTGATGGCCATGATGCGGTCGTCCTTCTCCGCCTCCTTGACCAGCGCCTGGGCGAAGACCTTGGTGTACTGGGGCGGACCGCCCGCCGGCTTGGCCTGCTCGCCGGTGACGACGTTGAACTTGACCACCCCGTGGTACTTGTCGGCGGCGCTTTCGGCCGGGGCGTAGCCCTTGCCCTTCTGGGTCACGACGTGGACCAGGACCGGCCTGTTGATCTCGCGCGCGTTCTTCAGCACCGGCACCAGGGCGTCCAGGTCATGGCCGTCGATCGGGCCGATGTAGTGGAAACCGAGCTCCTCGAAGAAGGTGCCGCCGGTGACCATGCCGCGCGTGTATTCCTCCGCCTTGCGGGCGGCTTCCTGCAGGGGCCTGGGCAGGGCGTGGGCGACCTTCTTGCCGAGGTTGCGCAGCGACTGGTAGCCGCCGCCGGACACCACGCGGGCCAGATAGGCGCTCATGCTGCCGACCGGCGGGGCGATCGACATGTCGTTGTCGTTCAGGACGACGATCAGCTGCTGGTGAGCCTCGGCGTTGTTCATCGCCTCATAGGCCATGCCGGCGCTCATCGAGCCGTCGCCGATGACCGCGACGACCTTGTTGTTGTCGCCCTTGGCGTTGCGCGCGGCGCAGAAGCCCAGGGCGGCCGAGATCGAGGTGGCCGCGTGCGCGGCGCCGAACGCGTCGTATTCGCTCTCGGCGCGCTTGGTGAAGCCCGACAGCCCGCCGCCCTGGCGCAGGGTCTTCATGCGGTCCCGGCGGCCGGTCAGGATCTTGTGCGGATAGGCCTGGTGGCCGACGTCCCAGATCAGGATGTCGCGCGGCGTCTCGAAGACATGGTGCAGGGCCACGGTCAGCTCGACCACGCCCAGGCCCGCGCCCAGATGGCCGCCGGTGACGGAGACTGACTCGATGGTCTCGGCCCGCACCTCCTGGGCCAGCTGCTTCAGCTCGGCGAGAGAAAAGCCGCGAGTGTCGGCGGGCGACAAAACCTTGTCGAGCAACGGCGTGGGTTCAGGCATGAAAAATCCGTGGATTCACTAGTCCGGGGACAACAGCGCGGTTACGAGCGCCGGTCCAGTACGAAATCGACCGAAAGCCGCAGGGTTTCAGCGCGCTTTCCGAACAGATCCAGATGAGACCGGGTCTGATCGGCCAGCAGCTCGACCCGTTTCCGGGCCGCGTCGACGCCCAGAAGCGTGACGTAGTTGGCCTTGCCCTTGTCGACGTCCTTGCCCGCGGCCTTGCCCAGCTCTTCGGCGTCGCCCTCGGCGTCGAGGAGGTCGTCGACGATCTGGTAGGCCAGGCCGAGATCCTGGGCGAAGGCCATCAGCGCGTGACGCTCCCCCTCCTGGGCATGGGCCATGGTCAGGGGAATCTCGAAGGCGTGGGCGATCAGGGCGCCGGTCTTGAGCCGCTGCATGCGGGCCACGGCGCCCAGGTCGTCGCGCACGCCCAGCAGGTCGATCATCTGGCCGCCGCACATGCCTTGCGCGCCCGAGGCGATAGCCAGCTTGCGGATCAGCTCGGTGCGGACGTTGGCGTCCGGGTGGGTGTCTGGATGGGCGAGGATTTCGAAGGCCGCCGCCTGCAGCGCGTCGCCGGCCAGGATGGCGGTCGCCTCGTCGTACTGGCGGTGCACCGTCGGCCGACCGCGCCGGGTATCATCGTCGTCCATGGCCGGCAGGTCGTCATGGACCAGGCTGTAGGCGTGGATGCACTCCAGCGCGCAGGCCGCCCGCAGCACCGGGCGCTCGGGCAGATCGAACATCCTGCCGGTCTCGATGGCGAAGAACGGGCGCAGACGCTTGCCCGGGCCCAGCGCCGCGTAGCGCATGGCCTCTGTCAGCCGGCTTTCGGGACCCTCGCCGCGCGGCAGCAGGGCGTCCAGCGCCACGGTGACGATGTCAGCGGCTTCAACGATCCGGCGGGAGAGCGACATCAGAACAGCTTGCCTCCGTTGGGCGCGTCGCGGTCGACCCCGACCAGCACCACCCCGCCGTCTTCGTCGGGAAAGCCCAGACAAAGCACTTCCGACATCATCGGACCGATCTGGCGTGGTGGAAAATTGACCACCGCCACGACCTTGCGGCCGGGCAGCTCGTCGAGCCGGTAGTGTTTGGTGATCTGGGCGGAGGACCGCTTCACCCCGATGTCGGGGCCGAAGTCGACGGTCAGCCGGTAGGCCGGCTTGCGCGCCTCGGGAAAGGGCTCGGCCCTGAGCACCGTGCCGATCCGGATATCCACCCGCTCGAAATCCTCGAACGAGATCTGCTCACGCGCCGCCCCGCTCACGTGAACTCGGCGGGCTCGACGCCGGACGCCGCGCCCTGGCTGAGGACCACCTTCTCGACGCGCAGGCGCGCCTGCTCCAGCCGCGCCTCGCAATGGGCCTTCAGCGCGGCGCCGCGTTCATAGATCGAGATCGACTCCTCAAGCGGCGCCGAGCCCGACTCCAGCCGCTGGACGATCTTCTCCAGCTCCGCGAGGGCTTCCTCGAAGCTCTGCGCGGCGATGGCCGGATCGGTGGCGGGCGCGTCGGTCATTTCGTGTTCCAGGAGAGCAGCGGCCACCCTATGCGCGCGGCCCGGCGTGAGCAATCGGGGGATTCTCCCCCATCGTTAAGGGCGTTCGAAGCGGCGGGCCTTCCAGTAGTGGAACCCCTGATCCAGCGTGCAACGCCAGCCCTGGCGCCGAAGCGCCTCGCCGATCATGCCGTTGAAGAAGCCGTGGGCGACCAGGAGCACGTCCTGGCCCTCTCCCGCGAAGTCGACGAGCATCGCCGCCGCCTGCTCGGCCCGTTTCTCGGCCTCGGCGCGGGTCTCCTGGCCTTCGTGGTGGTCGAAGAACCACCACCAGAACCGGGAAATGAAGCCCCAGACGCGGGGCGACAGCCGGACCCAGCCCGGCCAGGGCGGCGGCGGCAGCGGCGCCTCGACGAACAGCGGGTCACGCGCATAGTCCCGACCATCGCAGACCGCTCCGGCCGTTTCGATCGCGCGGGGCCGGATGGAGGAGATCATCACCCCGGCGGTCCGCGCGGCGGCCACCAGGCCGTCGGGCGGCGTCTGGCCGGGCAGAAGGCCGCGTGTCTCATAGTGCGCCCACCAGTCGGCGTACTGACGGGCCGACAGGCGCACCTTGCGACGGATGTCCGGTTCGCCGTGGCGAACGAGCGTGACGCTGCCCGTACGCCCGCCGGCGGCGGACGGCTCGGCCACGACGGTGGACATCGCCTCGGTCATGTTTCCCCGGTCAGGACTTTCAGTGACGGGACGCCGATCAGCGCTCCGTCAGGGTTCCTGTAACGCCTGCACATGCGCCCGGGCGGACTGACCGAGCGCTTCGAGGTCGTAGCCACCCTCGAGCGAGGAGACAACCCGGCCCTTTGTGCGCTGGTTGGCCACCGAGACGATGGCGCGGGTGGCCCAG
>JBIKTU010000182.1:0-4890 GCA_044347965.1 Caulobacter sp. | reverse complement strand
CGGGCGCTGGCGGCGCCGCGCTGGGGGCTGGCCCTGGCCGCAGGCCTGGCGGCGGCGCTGGCCCACCCGCCCTTCGGACTGCTGCCCGGCCTGCTCGGCTATCCGCTTCTGCTGTGGCTGGTGGATAGCGCCGACGGCGACCGACCGCTGCGCTCGGCCTTCTGGCGAGGCTGGCTGGCGGGACTGGCCTACTTCGCCCTCGGCACCTGGTGGATCGCCGAGGCCTTCCTGGTCGATATCGTCGCCCATGGCTGGATAGCCCCCTTTGCTGTCGCCGCCATGGCCGGGGGCATGGCGTTGTTCTGGGGCGCCGCAGCCCTGGCCTATCGCCTGACCGCCGCGACGGGCCTGTCCCGCGTGCTGGCTTTCGCCGGCGTCTTCGCCGCCTTCGAGTGGCTGCGCGGCCATGTGCTGACCGGGTTTCCCTGGAACCTGGTCGGCGAGACCTGGCGGGCGGGATCGGCGATGTCCCAGACCGCCGCGCTGGTCGGCGCCTATGGCCTGACCTGGATCACCCTGGCCACGGTCTCAACCGCCGTGCTCTGGCAGGAGGGGCGGCGCGGCCGCATCGCCGTCGGCGGCGCCGCGGCGGTGCTCTTCGGCCTGTTCGTCTGGGGCGCGGCGAGGACCGTCGATGTTCCGGTCACCCCGCCCGGCGAGGGGCGTGGCGAGCTCCGCGTTCGGATCGTCCAGGCCGACATCAAACAGGCCGCCAAGTACGATCCGGCGCACTTCCAGCGCATCGTCGACGCCTACACCGGCCTGACCGCCCGCCCCTATGCCGGCCGGCCCGCCGACATCGTCATCTGGCCGGAAGGCGCTATTCCCATTGCCGCCAATGACTACCTGGCGCCCGGGACCTGGACCCGCCAGGCCATTGAGCAGTCGCTGCGTCCCGGCCAGGTCCTGCTGGTCGGCGCCTTTCGCTACGAGGGGACGCCCGCCGACCCGCGCTACTTCAACACCCTGATCGCGGTGCGCCGCACGGTCGACGGCCTGGAGCCGGCCGGCATCTATGACAAGCACCGGCTGGTGCCGTTCGGCGAGTTCCTGCCGCTCGAGAATCTGCTGACGCGCCTGGGGATCAAGGCGCTGGTCCATGCGCCGGACAGCTTCACCACCGGGCCGGAGCCGGCGCCGATGATCGTCGCCGGCCTGCCGCCGTTCCAGCCGCTGATCTGCTACGAGTCGCTGTTTCCAGGCTTCACCCGCCGGGGCGCCGATGCGTCGGGCGTGGCGCCGGCCTTCATCGTCAATGTTTCGAACGACGCCTGGTTCGGACGGACCAGCGGGCCGCTGCAGCACCTGAACCTGGCCAGCTACCGCGCCATCGAGGAAGGCGTCCCCATTCTTCGGTCAACGCCCACCGGCGTCTCGGCGGTGATCGACGCACGGGGACGGGTGGAGGCCGGTGCGTTGCGTCTTGGAGACACCGGCGTAATCGACGCGGCCATTCCCCGGGGTCGTGCGGACACTCTCTACCGTCGCTTCGGCGACCTGCCGTTCCTGGCCCTGTTGCTTGGCTCGATAATACTCACCTTGGGTATTCGGGGGGCGAGGGCCTTGAAAACGCGGCGGAATGCCGTGTAGGGGGGTCCTCAATGCCGGTAGTTATGCTAACCAGGACCTCATGAACGCCACGACCGATACTGATCGCTCCCCCAATCCTGTCGACCTGCATGTCGGCGGACGGATCCGTATGCGCCGCAAACTGCTCGGCGTTTCTCAGGAACGCCTTGCCGACGATCTCGGCCTGACCTTCCAGCAGGTTCAGAAGTACGAGCGCGGCGCCAACCGGGTCAGCGCTTCGAAGCTGTACGAGATCGCCAAGTCGCTGCAGACCTCGATCTCCTACTTCTTTGACGGGCTGGTCGACCCGTCGACGGCGCGCGCCGAGGGCGTATCCGACAGCGGGGCCGAGCCCTTCATCCACGACTTCCTGATGACGCCGGAAGGTCTGGAGCTGGCGGCGCTGTTCCCCAAGATCCGTCGCGGTCGCGTCCGTCGGCGGATTCTCGACCTCGTCCGCTCGATGGCCGAGGACGAAGAGGCGGCCGACAGCGCCGAGGACTGACGAACGCTGAAGGCGCGTCAGGAATTTCTGGCGCTTGCGGGCGGGCGACAGGCGGTGCGTCGTCTTGCGGACATAAAGATATCCTTATAGGTTTCAGGGCCGTCGTTCAGGCGGCCCCGTTTCCTTTGGAGTCCCCTCTTGGCCCGATCCTCCTACATCTTCACCAGCGAAAGCGTGTCGGAGGGCCACCCCGACAAGGTCGCCGATCGCATCAGCGACACCGTGGTCGACGCCTTCCTGTCCGCCGACCCCGAAGCCCGCGTGGCCTGCGAGACCCTGGTCACCACCAACCGGATCGTCCTGGCCGGTGAGGTCCGCGCCGGCAAGCCGGGCGGCGACAAGGCCGCCAACAAGGCCCTGACCCGCGACATCATCAGATCGCTGGAGCCCAAGGTCCGGGCGGCGATCAAGGACATCGGCTACGAGCAGAAGGGCTTCCACTGGGAGAAGGCGAAGTACGCCTGCTATCTGCACGGTCAGTCGGCCCACATCGCCCAGGGCGTGGACGCCAGCGACAAGAAGGACGAAGGCGCCGGCGACCAGGGCATCATGTTCGGCTACGCCTCGACCGAGACGCCGGAACTGATGCCGGCCACGCTGCAGTACAGCCACAACATCCTCAAGCGCCTGGCCGACCTGCGCCACAGCGGTGAGCTTACGGCGCTGGAGCCTGACGCCAAGAGCCAGGTGACGCTCGAGTACGACGGCGACGGCAAGCCGGTGCGCGTCGTCTCCATCGTCGTCAGCCACCAGCACAAGAAGAAGATCGACGGCAAGGCCGCCACCAGCAAGCGCATGCTGGACCTGATCAAGCCGCATGTCCTGTCGGTCTTCCCCGAAGGCCTGGTGACGAAGAAGACCCAGTGGCTGGTCAACCCGACCGGCCGCTTCGAGATCGGCGGACCCGACGGCGACGCCGGCGTGACCGGCCGCAAGATCATCGTCGACACCTACGGCGGCGCTTCCCCGC
This sequence comes from Caulobacter sp., assembly GCA_044347965.1. Taxonomy (GTDB): domain Bacteria; phylum Pseudomonadota; class Alphaproteobacteria; order Caulobacterales; family Caulobacteraceae; genus Caulobacter. The sequence goes on along the minus strand of JBIKTU010000182.1, from coordinate 1,846 downwards.
ACGGCGGCGGCGCCTTCAGCGGCAAGGACCCGACCAAGGTCGACCGTTCGGCGGCCTATGCCTGCCGCTATCTGGCCAAGAACGTCGTCGCCGCCGGTCTTGCGGACCGCTGCACGATCCAGATCGCCTACGCGATCGGCGTGGCCAAGCCGGTCTCGTTCCACGTGGACCTGCACGGCACCGGCAAGGTCGACCCGTCCGAGCTGGAGAAGATCCTGCCCGAGCTGATCGGCGGCGCCACGCCGCGGGCGATCCGCGAGCATCTGCAACTGAACCGGCCGATCTACGCCCGCACGGCCGCCTACGGCCACTTCGGCCGTACGCCCGACAACGAGGGCGGCTTCAGCTGGGAAAAGACCGACCTGGTCCCGGAACTGCAGAAGCTGGCATAGGCCGCGCGGACGTCCCATCGGGAACAACGAAAAAGGGGCGCTGTCGCAAGACAGCGCCCCTGATCGTTTGTGGTGAGCGACGCTCTACAGCGAGCGCTTCACTTCCTCGACGGTGAAACACTCGATGGTGTCGCCGGCGCGGATGTCCTGGAAGCCGGCGAAGTGCATGCCGCACTCCTGGCCGGCGTTGACCTCGTTGACCTCGTCCTTGAAGCGCTTGAGCGTCGCCAGGGTGCCCAGTTCCAGAACGACCACGTTCTCGCGGACGATCCGGACCTTGGCGCCCTTGCGGACCACGCCCTCGGTGACGCGCGAGCCGGCGATCTTGCCGATCTTGCTGATGTCGAACACCTGCAGCACCTCGGCGTTGCCGAGGAAGGTTTCGCGCTGGATCGGCGCCAGCATGCCGGAGAGCACGCCTTTGATGTCGTCGATCAGGTCGTAGATGATCGCATAGTAGCGGATTTCCACGCCTTCGCGCTCGGCCATGGCCCGCGCCTGGGCGCTGGCCCGGACGTTGAAACCGATGATCGGCGCGCCGGCGCCCTTGGCCAGCTGCACGTCGCTTTCGCTGATCGCGCCGGCGCCTGACAGGATGATCCGCGCGCGGACCTCGTCGGTGGCCAGCTTGTCCAGCGAGCCGACGATGGCTTCGACCGAGCCCTGCACGTCGCCCTTGATGACCAGGGGCAGCTCGCTGACCTTCTTGGCCGAGAGCTTGGCCATCATGTCGGTCAGGGACACTCCGGCCGCCGCGCCGCCGACGGCCGCCTTGTCGCGCTTGAGGCGCTGGCGGTAGTCGGTCAGTTCGCGGGCGCGGGCGTCATTCTCGACCACGGCGAAGGCGTCGCCCGGCGAGGGCGCGCCGTCGAGGCCGAGGATCTCGACCGGCGTCGAGGGTCCGGCTTCGGTCAGCTGTTCGTCCCGCTCGTTGAGCAGGGCGCGGACACGGCCGAACTGGCCGCCGGCCACGACGATGTCGCCGCGCTTCAGCGTGCCGCGCTTGACCAGGACGGTGGCGACGGCCCCGCGGCCCTTGTCCAGCTTGGCCTCGATGACCACGCCCTCGGCCGTACGGTCGGGGTTGGCCTTCAGGTCGAGCAGTTCGGCCTGAAGCAGGATGCGTTCGAGAAGCTCCTCGAGGCCCAGGCGCGTCTTGGCCGAGACCTCGACCGTCTGGACGTCGCCGCCCAGGCTTTCGGCGACCAGCTCGTACTGGAGCATCTCGTTGATGACGCGGGTGGGGTCGGCCCCGTCCTTGTCGATCTTGTTGATGGCCACGATGATCGGAACCCCGGCCGCCTTGGCGTGCTGGATGGCCTCGATCGTCTGCGGCTTGACGCCGTCGTCGGCCGCCACGACCAGCACCACGATGTCGGTGATGTTGGCGCCGCGAGCCCGCATGGCGCTGAACGCCGCGTGGCCCGGGGTATCGAGGAAGGTGACCCGGTCGC
>JBIKTU010000181.1:0-4895 GCA_044347965.1 Caulobacter sp. | reverse complement strand
GACCCCTTCGACACCGCCCTGCTCAATGACGACGAGCTCGGCGACGGCCGGCTCGAAGGCGAACTGGCCGCTATCTCCATGATGGGCGGCCGTCGACTGGTTCGCGTGCGGTTCACCGGCGACAAGGCGGGGCCAGACAAGACCGCAGCCGAGGCCCTGACCGCCCATGCCGAGGGCCGGCTTAACCCCGACGCCTTTCTGTTGATCGAGGCCGGCGCGCTGGGTCGCGACTCCGCGCTGCGCAAGGTCGCCGAGAAGGTCGCCGCCTGCGCGACAATCCCGTGCTACGACGACGAGCCCGGCGATGTCGCCCGTCTGGTCCGCGAGTCGCTGGCCGGCGACAAGGTGGGACTCGACAGCCAGGCGCTGGAGTTGTTCGTTTCCCGGCTGCCCCGCGAACGCGGCGTGGCAAGGCAGGAGATGGAGCGGCTCGCGCTATGGCTTGGCCCGGGCAGCGGGCGCATAGCCACCCCGGCCGATCTGGAGGACTTCCTGGGCGTCGAGCCGGAGGCCTCGCTGACCGACGCGGCGACCGATGCCTTCGGCGGCAAGCTGGCGGCGGCCCAGGCGGGGTTGCGACGCGCGGCGGCCGAAGGGGAGGGTGGCCCGGCCGCCGTCCGCGCGATGGGGATGCACCTGGCCCGGCTGCGTCGCATCCTCACCCTGGCTGGCAATGGCGCCAGCCTGGCGGAAGCGGCCAAGGCGTCCGGGGTGTTCTGGAAGAACGAGCGCGAGATGCTGCGCCAGGCGCGGGCCTGGACGCTCGAGCATCTGCTGGCCCTGCACCCCGAGGTGCTGGCCGCCGACATGGCCTGCAAGACCGCCGGCGCGCCGGACGACCTGCTCGCCGAACGGCTGGCCTTGACCATCGCCGGCCGGGCGCGTCGCCTCGGTCTTTAGGCTGATTTTTTTGCCATATATTTCAGTGACTTATCGAGCCGGCGTGCAAAATCGGCTCTGTGGCGAATTTGGCCGCGCAGGTCGCCTGTAGCTACGGCTCCCTGCGCCTCAGCCGCCCCGCGTCAGACGCCGACAGAGGTCGTCGAGCTGCTCCAGCGTCTTGTAGCGGATGCGGATCTCGCCGACGCCCGCCACGTCCTTGATCTCGACCGGAAGGCCGAGCACTTCGGACAGGTCGTCCTCCAGCGCCAGGGTGTCAGCGTCCTTGCCGGCCGGGCCGGCGCCGACCTGCGGCCGCGCCGACTTCGTCTCGGGCGCGCCGCGTTTCACCAGCGCCTCGGTCTCGCGGACGTTCAACTCGCGGTCGATGATCTCGCGCGCCAGGCTGACCGCCTCGGTATGGCCGACCAGCGCCCGGGCATGACCGGCGGTCAGCCGCCCCTCAGCCAGAAGCAGCTGGACGGACTCGGGGAGGGTCAGAAGACGCAACGCATTGGCGACATGCGGCCGGCTCTTGCCGACCACCTGGGCCACCTCTTCCTGCGTGCGGCCGAACCGCTCCATCAGCGCCCTGTAGCTGAGCGCCTCCTCGACGACGCCGAGGTCGGCCCGCTGGACGTTTTCGACGATAGCGATCTCGAGCACCTGACGATCATCAAGGTCACGGACCAGGGCCGGCATGGCCCGCAGGCCCGCCTGCTGCGACGCGCGCCAGCGGCGTTCACCCGCGACCAGCTGGTACTCGCCCGGCAGGCCCGGGGCCGGCCGCAGCAGGACAGGCTGCAGAACGCCCTTCTCGCGAATGGAATCGGCCAGTTCACCGATCTCGACTTCGCCAAAGCGGTGACGCGGCTGGTCAGGATTGCGGTGGATCAGCTCGATCGGGATCTCGCGCACGCCCGCCGGTTCGCCGGCCGGCGTGGCGGCGTTCTCCGCGTCGGCCTCGCCGAGCAGCGCGGACAGACCGCGTCCCAGTCCCCTGCGACCTTCAGCCATGGATGTCGTCACTCCGTTCATTCCGTGGTCAGGCGGCCCGCAGGCGCCGTTCGCGTTCGCGACCCACGACTTCCCGGGCCAGTTTGAGATAGGCCTGAGACCCGGCGCATTTGAGGTCGTAGATCAGCACCGGCTTGCCGAAGGAGGGTGCTTCCGACACCCGCACATTGCGCGGTATGACCGTCTCGTAGACCTTGGATCCGAAGTGGGCGCGCACATCGCGCGAAACCTGTTCGGACAGGCTGTTGCGCCGATCAAACATGGTCAGCACCACCCCCTGGATCTCCAGCGTGGGGTTAAGGCTGCCGCGTACAAGATCGACCGTTCGCATCAGCTGGGTCAGGCCTTCAAGCGCGAAGAACTCGGTCTGCAACGGTACGAACACGGCGTCGGCCGCGGTCATGGCGTTGACCGTAAGCAGATTCAGGGACGGCGGACAGTCGATCAGCACATAGCCGTAGTGCCCGGCGGCGCGCAGCGGCTCCAGCGCGTCACGCAGCCGGTATGACCGGCGCGGCGCCTGGCCCAGCTCCAGCTCGATTCCCGACAGGTCAGGATCGGAGGGCACGATGTCAAAGCCGGGCAGGGCGGTCGGCACCGCGGCCTCGGCCGCGGACATCTCGTTCATCAGCACATCGTAGAGGTTGGTCTTGCGCTGCTGGCGGGTGATGCCAAGGCCCGTGGAGGCGTTGCCCTGCGGGTCGGAGTCGATCAGCAGCACCTTTTCGCCGACCGCGGCCAGGGCGGTGCCCAGGTTGATGGCCGTCGTGGTCTTGCCGACGCCACCCTTCTGGTTGGCGATCGCCAGAACGCGCATCGGAGCCGGCGGTAGCACCGGGTCAGGCCTGTCAGGCACGGGAAAGTCCCTTCACTTCGACAATGCGACCACGGGGGTCGCTCAAGCTCTCGATCAGGCGGCTGGAGAACGTCCAGGATATCGCGGCGTCCTCAAGTTCGGATACCACGTCCTGCCCCTTCAGAAACAGGCCGGTGGCGCCCCGCTTCAGGTATGGCCGGGCATACCCCAGCAGGCGGGACATCGGCGCGCAAGCCCGTGCGGTGACGATATCCACAGCCAGGGACAGGTCTTCCGCACGCTTGTTGTGAATGACCACCGGCAGGTCCAGCGCTTCGGAGACCGAGGTCAGGAACCGGCAGCGCTTGGCCATGCTCTCGACCAGATGCACGGTCGCGCCGGGGCCCCCCTTGCACAGGATGGCCAGCACCAGGCCGGGGAATCCGGCCCCGGCGCCCAGGTCCGCCCAGGTCTTCGCCGCCGGCGCCAGTCGAAGCAGTTGGGCGCTGTCCCAGGCGTGCCGATTCCAGAAATCGGGCAGGGTTGCGGGCCCGACGAGATTCATCACCGCGTTGCCGTCGGTCAGCATCCCGAGGAAGGTTTCAAGGTCCGCCATCTGGGTGTCGGTGGCATGGGTTAGGGCCTGAAAGCCCGCGGCGTCCAGCGCCGCGCCAGCCGCCTCAGGCGGCGCGGGGACGTCGGACATGGGCGAGCAGGGCGGTCAGGGCGCCGGGGGTCACCCCCTCGATCCGGGCCGCCTGGCCAAGGGTCAGCGGGCGGACGGCGGTCAGTTTCGATCGAACCTCGTTGGAGAGGCCGCCGATGGCGGCGTAGTCCAGATCGGCGGGCAGGCGAAGAGCCTCGTCACGGCGGAAGGCCTCGACGTCGGCAGCCTGGCGATCAAGGTAACCGGCATAGGCGGCGTCGATCTCGACCTGCTCCCGCACGTCCGGTGACCAGTCGTTGATCTCCGGCCACAGACCGGCCAGCACATCCAGAGTCACGTCCGGATAGGCCAGGAGCTGGGTCAGGTCCCGGCGTTGGCCGTCTGCCTTCACGGCGAGCCCCGCCTTCTGGGCGGCAGCAGGGGTCAAGGACCATGAACGCGCCTGGGCGCGGGCCTCGTCGAGCGCCCGTTGTTTCACGTGAAACACCCCGGCCCGAGCGGAGCCGACAATCCCGAGGTCGATCCCGCGTTGCGTAAGGCGCTGATCGGCATTGTCCGCGCGCAAAAGGAGGCGGAACTCGGCCCTGCTGGTGAACATCCGGTAGGGCTCGGTCACCCCGCGCGTGACCAGATCGTCGATCAGCACCCCGATATAGGCCTCGTCCCGCGCCAGGGTCGCCGGCTCGGCGCCGGACGCGGCCCGGGCCGCGTTCATCCCCGCCATCAGACCCTGCGCGCCGGCCTCCTCGTACCCTGTCGTGCCGTTGATCTGCCCGGCCAGATAGAGCCCGGGCAGCCGCTTGACCTCCAGAGTCGGGAACAGCTCACGCGGATCGACGTAATCGTACTCGATCGCGTAGCCGTAGCGACGAACCTCGACCGCTTCGAGCCCCGGAATGGTGCGGAGGAAAAGCAGCTGGGTCTCTTCGGACACCGACGTCGAGATGCCGTTCGGATAGACCGTATCGTCGTCGAGGCCCTCGGGCTCCAGGAAGATCTGGTGGGCGGTCTTGTCGGCGAAGCGAACAACCTTGTCCTCGATGGAGGGGCAGTAACGGGGCCCGCGACCCTCGATGCGCCCGCCGTAAACCGCAGATTCCGTCAGCCGCTCGGCGATGATCCGGTGTGTCTCTTCCGTCGTCCAGGTGATGCCACACTGAATCTGCGGAACATCGATCCGGTCGTTGAGAAAGGAGAAGGGGATCGGGTCAGCATCCGCCGCCTGCATCTCCAGCCGGTCCCAGGCGATCGTCGACCCGATGAGGCGGGCCGGGGTGCCGGTCTTCAGCCGACCCATGTCGAGGCCCAGACTGTAGAGCCGGTCAGACAGGCCGATGGCCGGCGCGTCACCGACCCGACCGGCGGCGATGCGTTGCTCACCCAGGTGGATGACACCCTTGAGGAAAGTGCCGGTGGTCAGGACGACCTTCGCAGCCCGGTACAGGGTCCCCGATCCGCCGACAACGCCGGCCACCGCGTCGGCCTCGACCAGCAGGTCCTCGACCGCCTCGGCGATCATGTCGAGGTTCGGCATCG
>JBIKTU010000204.1:0-4567 GCA_044347965.1 Caulobacter sp. | reverse complement strand
CCTGGAGCCTGCATCCCAACCAGATCGCCATCGCCAAGAAGGTGTTCAGCCCCGACCCGGGCGAGGTGATCTTCGCCAAGCGCATCCTCGACGCCATGCCCGATGGCACCGGCGTGGTCATGCTGGACGGCAAGATGCAGGACGACGCCACCTGGAAACAGGCCAAGGTCATGGTCGACTGCGCCAGGCAGATCGCCGCCAAGGATCCCGAGTACGCCACGCTCTACGGGTTCTGACTTGGCAGAGCGGGAACCGTCCTCGACCTTGGCTGACTTCGTCTTCACCACGCCCCTGCGGGTGCGGTGGGCCGAGGTCGACATGCAGGGCATCGTCTTCAACCCGCACTATCTGACCTATGCCGACGTGGCGATGACCGAGTACATGCGGGCGGTGGGGTTTCCCTATCCCGACGCCCTGCTGCCGTTCGGCGCGGATATCTTCGCGGTCAACGCCAACGTCGACTTCCGGTCCTCGGCGCGGTTCGACGACGAGCTGACCCTGGCGGTCCGCACCCAGCGCTTCGGCCGCACCAGCATGCTGTTCCGCATCGCCGTTTTCCGCGGCGAGGCGCTGCTCTGCGACGTGCGCAACACCTACGTCTGCGCGACGCCGAAGGAACAGGCGCCAGTGCCGGTCCCGGCGGCCTTCGTGGACGCGGTCATGGCCTGGGAGCGGGTCGCGCCGGAGCGCTGAGCCTCACCCGCGTGGCGGCGTATGGATCATGTGGCCGCCGCCGCTGGCCAGCAGACGGCCGTCTTCGCTCCAGACCCGGCCGATCCCGTGAATCAGGCCGCTGTGCGATTCCTCGGACCGGGCGTCGCTGAGCAGCCAGTCGACGCCGCCGGGCGCCTGGTGGAACCAGACCGCAAGGTCGAGGCTCGGGGCGATGTAGCTGGCCTCCGGCGGCTGGGCGCGTCGGTGCGCCGGCCACAGCGGCGTGTCGATCAGCACCAGCATGCGGGCGCAGTCGGCGAACACGTCGGACGCTTCGAAGTCCCTGAACCGTTGCCACTGCAGTAGCGGCTCCCCGGCCTCCATCTGCTGGCCCCACGGGATCCACTTCACCGGCCGCGTCTCGAAGTTCTGCCAGAAGCGATGCTTCGGCGCGTCGGGCGGCAGGTAGTGCTCCATCGGATGGAGATCGGCGGGCGCACCCGCGTCCGGTCGGGCCGTCGCCGCCATGGTCGGGCCGTCGTCCTTGTTGGTCGTCCAGACCTGGGCGGTCAGGAACGGCTTGCCGTCCTGCGAAAGCTCGACGGTCAGGCAGGCGGCGGACCGTCCGGCCTTGACCACCCGCACCTCCACCTGCGCCGGTGCGAACTTGCCGACCGAAAGGTACTGGCAGGAGAAGCTCGCCGGGCGGTGCCCCTCCGGCGCCCGCAGCCCGGCCGCCCGCAGCGCGATGGCGGCGACATAGCCGCCGTTCGGCCCCCAGATCTCCCAGTCCCTGGAGAGGTTGGCGGTCAGGAGGTCGTCGGCGTCGACGACGGCGGTGTCTTCATGAAATCGTCCCATGGGGTCGCATCTGCGCCGATTCCCGCCGGGGAAGGAAAGGGGTCGGGGACAGGTTAAGCAGTCCCCGAAGGTTCCACCCGGAACCATGGCTCATGGTCCGGCGCGGTCGTCACCCCGCCGACCGGCATCACCGGGCGGTCGGACTCCAGCGACCATTCGAAACGGCTCAGGAGGGTGGCCAGGATGATCGAGGCCTCGGCCATGGCGAAGCTGGCGCCGATGCAGATGCGCGGTCCCGCGCCGAAGGGCAGAAAGCCCGGTTCGTTGACCCAGGGATTGGCCTTGCCGGCGAAGCGATCGGGGATGAACGCGGTCGGCTGATCCCAGAACCGGTTGTGTCGGTGGATCACCCAGGGGCTGATCCAGACCAGACAGCCCTCGCCTATGGCCTCGCCGCAGAGGACGTCTTCGCCGACGGCCTCCCGCATCATGACCGGCACCGGCGGGTAGAGGCGCAAGGCCTCCAACAACACCTGTCGCAGGCGCGGCCAGTGGTGGAGGTCCTCCAAGGTGGTCAGCCGGCCGGGCGGGAAGCCACCCACTTCCTGACGCAGACGGGTCTGCTCGGCGCCGTCCAGGCTCAGCATATAGGTCGCCCACAACAGCAGGCGTGATGTGGTCTCGAAGCCCGCGAACAACATGGTCGCGCACTGGTCCCGGATTTCCGCGTTCAACAGGGGCTGGCCGGTCCCGGCGTCGCGTACGGCCAGAAGCCGGTCAAGCAGGTCGGCGTGATCCTCGCGCGGCGGCTGTTGGCGACGGGCCGCGACGATGCGGTCCACGGCCGCGAACCAGCGCCTCTGGAACCGTCGACGGGCCCCGCCGGCGAAGGCGAAATCGCTCTCGGCCCGGGCGAAACCGTCCAGGAAGGACGGACGCCCGGCCGTGGCGACGTAGTCGCGGGCCATGGCGGCCAGTTCGACCTGCTCTTGTCCCGCCGAAAGCGAGAACAGCGACCGCAGCACCGCGTCGAGGGCCGCCTGATGAAAGGCGTCGGCCAGATTGGCGCGAGACTGGCCGGCCAGTCGCCCGACGAGACCTTCGGCGGCGGCGTGAAAATGCGGGATCAGGGACTCGACGCTTGCCGGCGTGAAGGCCGGGGCCAGCATGCGGCGCTGGCGGCGCCATTCGTCGCCTTCGGCCAACAGCACGCCGGCCCCGGCGAGGGGGCGGACCGGCCGGACGGTCGCCAGTGGCCGCCGATAGTTGATCATGTTGGTTTGAATCACCTGCCGGATGGCGGCCGGATCGCTGACCAGCATGCTGTCCACCCCCAGCACCTTTCGCCGGCCGGCGAGCTCGTCGAAGGCCACCTGCGACCAGTTGCCGAGCGTATTGCGCAGCGTCTCGACCACCAGCCGCGGTGTCGAAAGCTCATTCGGGTGCACATAGGGCGCGGGCGGAACAATCGGTCGGGCAGGGGCGTCCATGGGGACTCCGGGGAAGCCGTGATGTCGCCAGAGCTTCTACCAGCCTGAATGCTGCGGCGCAGCGAAAATGAGGTGACGCGCGCGTCGCTTTGGCTAAGACAGCGGCCATGACCAAGCCGTTCTTCGACCTGCGCGGGTCGCACAACCCGCACCGCTGGCACATGCCGCTGACGCCGCCGATCTGCGTCGGGCCGCCCGAGAATCTGTTCATGTACGGCGGCATCGGCCTCGCCGCCTCGATCTCGGCGCTGGAGCAGACCTGCGGCCGGCCGGTGGTCTGGGCCACCGCGCAGTACCTGTCCTACGCCCGGCCGCCGTCCGTCGTGGACTTCGACGTCCGGATCTCCAACGCCGGCAAGTACACGACCCAGGCCCGGGTGACCGCCCATGTCGGCGAGACCGAGGTGGTCAGCGTCATGGCCGCCCTCGGCGCCCGGCCGGACACCCACGACCACCAGTGGCCGAAGATGCCCGACATCCCGCCGCCGGAGGACTGCCTGCCGGTGATGCTGTGGACCGACGACGGCGACAACCTGAACCGCCGGATCGAGCGCCGGGCGCCGGACGGCCGCTATGACCTGAAGAACCGCAAGGGCGAGATCAGCCCGGACGGCCGCATGCAGATGTGGCTGCGCACGGTCGAGGATGTGCCGGTCGACGCCGCGCTGCTGGCCGTGTTCGCCGACTTCGTGCCGTCCGGCTTTGGCCATTCGCTGGGCGTCTGGGCCGGCGGCAACAGCCTCGACAACACCCTGCGCGTCCTGAAGATCGTGCCGACCCGCTGGGTGCTGGCCGAGATCTCGATCAGCGGCATCCACGCCGGCGTCGGCCACGGCGCCATGAACATCTTCGCCGAGACCGGCGAGCTGATGGCCGTGGCCAGCCAGACGGTGATCGTGCGGGTGCGCGGGGGCTAGAGACCCGCGACCGCCGCCTCGAGGCTGGCCCGCAACTCGCCGTCCAGCGGCAGGACAGGCAGCGGCGGTTGCGCACTGGTCAGGCCGAGATGGTTGGCCGCCGCGTAGGCCGCCCGCATGCCGCCGGTCGCCTTGAACACCTCCCACAGCGGCGCGAACGCCGCGTCCAGCCGATCGGCCTCGGCGCGGTCCCCACGCCGCGCGGCGGCGGTCAGGGCGGCGGCGCGCGCGGCGAACAGGCCCGCCGAGACGCTGAACCAGGCGTCCGCGCCCGCCAGCAACCCGTCCTTGCAGCCCCAGTCGCCGCTGTAGCCGATGGTCAGCCGGGGCGCGGCGTCACGGTAGGCCTTCAGGTCGGCGGCGATGTCGCCCTTCGGCAGCGGCAACTTGATCGCCGCGATGCTCGGGATCGCCTCGGCCAGCCGCGCGACCAGTTCCGGCCTGAAGGTGAAATTGGTCGTCGACGGGTTGTTGTAGATGACGATCGGCGTGTCGGTCGCCTCCGCCACGGCGGCGAAGTGCCGGAACACCTCCTCCTCGGTCAGCGGGGTGTAGCTGACCGGCGCCAGCAGCAAACCGGCCGCGCCCTCCGCCGCCGCGTCCGTGGCCAGCGTCCGGGCGTGGTCGGTGCGCAGCGCGCCGACGCCGACGATCACCGGCGTGTCTGTCAGGGTCTCCACCGCGATGGCGGTCGCCCGCCGCCGC